>JAEXPQ010000099.1 GCA_023446735.1 Verrucomicrobiota bacterium | reverse complement strand
TGCTCGCCGGCACGCTCGCCGGCGCGAAGGTGCGCGCCGACGCCTGCGCCGCCGCGGTGGCCGACCCGCTCCTGCTCGCGACCGACCTCGCCGACTACCTCGTCGACCGCGGCGTGCCGTTCCGCGACGCGCACCCCGCCGTGGGCGCGCGCGTGAAATGCGCCGAAGGTCTCGGCGTGCCGCTGCCCGAGGTGCCGCAGGAGGAGGCGCAGAAGATCCACCCCGAGTTCGCGAAGGACTGGCCGACGGTGTTCAACCTCGGCCGCGCGATGCTCGCCCGCCGCGGCACCGGCATGCCCTCGCCCAAGCAGGTGAAGCAGCAACTCTCCCGCTGGCGCAAAGCGCTGGCGGAGTGAGGGAACTGGATTCGCTCGATCTCCCGCTGAAATGTCCCCGAGGAGGTACATCCTACCTGCGGTCATCGCGACATCGGCATTCGTCGCCCTTGTTCTGTGTGGAGAAATGGTGGCGAGCCGTTCACGGACTGCGGCTCCAGTGCCTGAACCCGCGAAGGTCGAGGTTTGCATCGGCTACCCATGGAAAGATCCCGACTCCTCGGATCTGCGGATGATGAACGTCGTCGTCGAAACGAACGGCGTGTTTATCGGCGAGGAGTGTATTCCATTCGACGGGTTTCGGGAGTATTTGGTCCAGCACGCGCAGGACTGGCGCCCTGATATGGTGTTTATCTATGGTACGATGAAGAGTCGCTTCGGTCGCGGTGTTGAAGTCTATGACACTCTTCGCCTCCTGAATCTCTGTGGCAGCCTCCAAGGAGAGGTGGTTCCGGCCGGCACGCGTTATCCTGCTGTAGAGGTTTGGAAAGATGGGGTACCTCCAGATGAGGCAACAGACAGTCGCTGAGCAAGGCGACGCCCGGCGGGTGGCCCGGCCGGCGTTGGTGTTTTCGTTCTTCAACGCGCTGAACTGGCAGATCGCGCTGGGCACGCCGATGGTGCTGCTGGTCGAGGGGCTCGGCGGCGCTCGTTAGCCGTTCTTCGATGATCGGAGGAGGCCGAGTTCGGCCTCGATCTCTGCCACGGTGGGGAGGCTGGAACGGAGGTTCTTGGGCAGCGAGGCGACGAGGCGGGTGCGCCACTCGGCGACGCCGATGGGCTTCTTCACGTCGCGCAGGGCGTACTCGACGGTGAGGCGGCTCTTCCCGCGGCAGAGCAGCAGGCCGATGCTGGGCTGGTCGTCGCGGTGGCGGAGCCGATCGTCCACGGCGGAGAGGTACAGAACCGTCTCAGAGACGGTTCTGAATCGAACACGTAGGGATCGCGCAGCGTCTGCTGCGCGAGGTCGGACTGCGGTGGCGGCAGCGTGGCGGCGAAGTTCGTCACCGCCTTTCCGGCCCGGCGGTGGGCGCGCTGCGCGATCTGCACGGCGAGCACGGAGCGGCTCCATCCGTTCTCGACGGCGGCCTGGGCATACCAGCGGCGGTCGGCTGGCGATCGGAGTTTGTGCAGGAGCAGGAGGTTGTGCCCCCACGGCAGCGAGGCCATCGGCTCCGGCGGGCCGGCGTCCGGTTGCCCAACAGGCTGTTGGACTATCGCCGCCGACTGCGGCGAGGCGCCACCCGGGGCCAATTGTCTAGCAGGCTGTAAGGCAATTGGCGGGCCGGCGGGGCTGGTCGAGGTGTTCAATCGTGCAACAGGCTGTTGCACGATTGCGGGGGCCGACTCTGTCACAAGCTGTGACAGAATCGGAACGTCGCTTGCGTAGGCTTCATAGAAGGCACGCATTCGCCATACATTCAGAGGCGAAAACCCGGCCATTCCCGGGAACTCCGCTTTGAGATCGGCGGCTAGACGTTCGACGACTTTCGCTCCCCAGCCTTCGTTCTGCTGCTGGCGTAGGATGGAGCGGCCGAGGTCCCAGTAGAGCGAGATCAGCTCGCGGTTCACGCGCGCCGCCGCCCGGAGCTGGGCGGAGCGGACGCGTGCCTTCAATGCAGTGAGCCAGACGGCGTAGTCGGCAGGTAGACGCAGCGCGCGAGCGGTTTTCGCGGATTTCATGGCCGGGCAAACGAGGGTTGCGCGGGGGGCGAGTGCAGGAAGTTGAGACGCGATCCGCCGCGAGGGCAAGGGCGCAGCGGGGTTCCGCGCTGCCGGTTTTGCTCGCGCCAAACGCGGTTGGCGGCGCAGCGGCGCGGACACGAGGTCCGGCCCTACGGTCGCAGCGTCGGGTCGCTCGTCTTCTCCTCCGTCCTTCGTCGCTTCGTTTCCTTGTCGTCTGTTCCGGTGTAGCCCGAAGTCGGAAGCCCAAACCCTGAATTCGAACCACGGAGAACACGGAGTGCACAGCGACTGGAAGAGGTTCGACCTCCGTGTTCTCGGCGGTGAGTTTCGATTTCCGCATTTCCATTCCTGATTTCCTGAGTTCCAGATTCTCATCCTCTGCCTCCGAATGTCCGCCGCTGACTCACAGACCCAGGCTTCCTCCCTTTCCCCCGATGCCCGGCGGGTGGCCCGGCCGGCGTTGGTGTTTTCGTTCTTCAACGCGCTGAACTGGCAGATCGCGCTGGGCACGCCGATGGTGCTGCTGGTCGAGGGACTCGGCGGCGACGCGTTCCAGGTGGGGCTCTGTTTCGCGTTCGTGTACCTGATGACGCCGATCCAGGTGCTCTCGACCTCGCTCCTGCCGCGCTACGGTTTCAAGCGGATGATGCTATCGGGCTGGGGGCTGCGCGCGCTGTTCCTGCTGCCGTGCATCGCGCTGGCGTACCTCGGGCGCGACGGCCACGCGGCGCCGTGGATGCGCTGGGTGATGATCGGCAGCGTGTTCGGCTTCACCTTCTGCCGCTCGCTCGGCAGCAGCGCGTGGTTGCCGTGGCTTTACAAGCTCCTGCCGGAGAGCGCACGGGGGCGCTACTTCGCGTCGGAGCAGATGATCTCGAGCATCGCGGGCGTGGCGGTGCTGGTGTTGTGCGCGATCCTCTTCAAGACGCTGCCGCGCTACGAGGCGTTCATGGTCGAGTACGCGGTGGCGTTCGTGGGCGCGGCGCTGAGCTACCTCGCGCTCCAGCGCATGGCCGACACCGAGAAGCCCGCCGCGATCAGCCTGCGCGAGGTGGTGCGCGCGGCGCCGGGGATCTTCCTGCGGGCGAGCCGCTACCGGGCGTTCCTGTGGACCTCGTGCTGGTTTGGTTTCGCGACGACGGCGATCCCGCCGTTCTGCATCTACTTCCTGCGCGTGGAGGCGCACATCTCGCCGGGCGACGTGGTGCTGTTCACGACCATGCAGTACACGGGCGTGATGCTCATGGCGTGGCTGGTGCGCGGCGAACTCGACCGGCGCGGCCCGCGGCCGTTCTTCTTCGCGGCGACGATCGT
>JAEXPQ010000071.1 GCA_023446735.1 Verrucomicrobiota bacterium | reverse complement strand
GCTTACTTGATCTCCTTGTGGACCGTGTGGCGCTTGAGGAAGGGGTTGTACTTCTTCTTCTCGATGCGCTCGGTGACGGTCTTCTTGTTGCGGAAGGTGAGATAGCGGGAGGGCTGCTTGCCCTCTTTACGGGCTTCGGTGCACTCCAAGGTGACGAGTTCTTGCGGCATGGGTGGATTGGTTGAAGGGGCGGAAGGAACCACCACGCCGCGACCGCGGGCAAGATAAATCTGCGGCGGCAGGAAAACGCCCCGCCCGGGCCGGCCGCGAAATCAGGCCTGCGGATTGTCCCGCGGCACGACCTTCCGCTCGATCAGCGGCAGCATCACCCCGCGGCGGAACAGCGTCACCTGCCCTGTGCTGGAGGAGACGACGATCGACACGCAGTCGGTCGCCACCGAGATCGCGGCGGCGGCGGCATGCCGGGAGCCGAGACCGCTGGGCAACGGATGATCGGTGTCGGCCGCCTGGAGCAGGCTTCCGGCCGAACGGACCACCCCGTCGCCCCGGATGACGAAGGCCCCGTCGAGCGACGAGAACTCCTTGATGGTCTCGTCCATGAAGGGGTTGAGGATGTTCTTGTCCTCGTCCTTGTAGCCGTAGAACGGGTTCATCACGAGCGGCTTGGTCATCTTCTCGACCTTCGCCGTGTCGCCGACCACGAAGAGGCAGCCGACCGGCCGCCCCTCGCGCCCCTCGGCGGAGAGTTCCGTGGCGACGGCGAGGATCCGCTCGAGCACCTCGGGCTTCACATCCGGCGGGAGCAGGTCGGTGCGCCCGGAAAGCAACGCCTGGAACTCGCGCTCCACGTCCACCACAACGATCGTGTCGAACTGGTTGCTGTCGGCGATGCCGCCCACGCAGCAGAGGCGGTCGTTGAACTTGAACCAGCCGTGCGACAAGCCCACCAGCATCGCGCTGCGCAGCTGCGCGAAGCGCCCCGAGGAATAGGCCTTCACCTGGATGATGTGGGCGAACTTCTCCTGCAGGAGATTCGCCTCGACGGCATCGCTGGTGACCAACGTGGAGGGGATCGCGGGGAACGGCTTCGAGAGCGCCGCCGTGCTGGTGCAGGTGTCGCCGAAGACCACCACCCCTTGGCAATCAGTGCCGCGGGCGATGCGCTCGGCATGGCGCAAGATGGTGCGGTTGACGCGACTGTGCTGCACGGCCACCGGCTTGGCCTCGATCGCGCCGAACCCCACGCTGAGCTGGTGAAAGACATCCGTGATCGCCGGCGAGAACACCAACCGCTCGACGAACTCGCGGTCCTTCACGAGGCGCGCGATCGTCGCCAGGACCTGGAGATAGTCGCGGGCCCGCTCGTCGGCGAGCAGGAGGATGATGAGCTTGATGTTCTCGTCCTCCTTGAGCCCGTCGTAGCGGATGCCGTTGACGCTGCGCCCCACCGCCAGGACGTAGCGGCGCCGCATTCGCGTGCGCACGTGGGGCAGCGCGACGCCGAACCCGAGGTAGGTCGTCATCGTGTTCTCGCGCTGCAGGAGGCTCTTCAGCAGCCCCTCGCGATTGAGGTCGCGGTTCTGCCGGGCGGTCGCCTCGAGCAGTTCGCGCAGCGCGCCGGTCAGATCCGAGCTCTCCAGTTCAACAACCCGTTTGCGGGAGATGAAACGGTCGAGACGCATGGAGAAGGTCGCCGGGGGGACGGGAGACTAGGCTCAACGCTCCCAGTCGAGCGCGCCCTTCTTCCATTCGTAGAGGAAGCCGAAGACCAGCAGGCCGATGAAGAAGAGCGCCGGCAGCAGCACCGGCAAGCCCCAGGCGAGGAACTCGCGATAGATGAAGGTCCACGGCAGCAGGAAAACGACCTCGATGTCGAAGAGGATGAAAAGCAGCGCGGTGAGGAAAAACTTCACCGAGAGGCGCGGGTGGATCTTGCCCTCGACCTTCACGCCGCACTCGTAGGCGCTGTCCTTGATCCGGTTGCGGCGCATCCGGTGGCCGAACACATGGCTGGCGGCGATGATGCCGAGGCCCATCGCGGCGGCGAGGACGATTTGAAGCAGGACCGGGAAGTAAGCGGGAAGCGCCGACATCGCCGGCAACTCTCTCCCCCGGAGGGACAAACACAAGGGCAATGTGGGTGCGGTCGGCCCCAAAAACATTCATGGCGGCGCGACCCGCGGCAAACCGGGTCGGAGGCGGTGGCGACGGTCGCGGCGAGGACTTCCGACAGGCGAAGTCCGCCGACCAAGTGGACCAGCATGCACCGCGGGCCTGCCATCGCGGGAGGGATCCTGCGCCACGGGAGTCCAGGGCACCCACGCCAGCCGTCACGGACGGGCGTGGCGAGGGCTTCAGCCCGCGGTGTCCGGTGCGGAAATTCCGATCGGCGGCGGGCGCCGTGAGACGCGGCCGCCCCTCACGGCCGCCGCCACTGCACGGCTTCGGGCTGCGCCGTGCCGACGCCGAGCCGTTCGCAATATTCGAGCAGCCGGCGGTCGTCGCCCAGCAGCGGCCGGAAACCGTCGTGCTGGCGGGCGGTGTTGAGCCGTTCGAGCATGAGCGCATCGAGCAGCACCGGGTCCGCGCTCAGCCATAGCCGCGGTTCGGATACCGTGTAGAGCGAATGGAAGAGCGGCCCGCCGATATACTGGTAACGCTCCAGGCTCACGAGGGTGAACCGCCAGCTCTCGCGCAGCTCCGGGATCGCGGCCATCTCGGCCACCGCCGCGGGCGCGTTGGCCGGGCTGCGGAAGAAACGCTGCGTGTTGCTGGCGTTCCAGAGCGTGGCGTTGACGAGCGCGCCGTTGATGCCGAGCACCGGGTGGTCGCTGTAGACCGGCAGGTTGATCCAGAAATCGGCCTCGAGAAACAGCGGGGTAGCCAGGAAACTCTTACGGTCCGCCACCACCGCGCCGCCGGCCTCGTCGTCGACCGGGGCGTCGCGCTGCTCGAGCACGCCGGGGGCGAAGCGCGCGGGCAGCGGGCTGTCGTAGAACCACTGCGCATCGTAGAACCGGCCGGACTCGAGCACGAAGACCGGGTGCTCGGCGAAGCTGTTGCCGCCCTTGCTCAGCGCCGGCAGAAAGCCGGACTCGCGCAGGCGCATCTGGTTGAGCCCGACCAGGAAGATCTTCCGCGCCGCGAAACCGCGCCGTTCCAGGGCCGCGATCACCGCGCGCACCAGCGCCGGCGGCGTGTTCAGGCCCGGGCCCGAGTCGGTGTAGATCTTCAGCCCCACACTGCCGCGCGGACCGGGACGCAACAAGGTCGCGCCGTTCGCCGCCTCGAAGTCGGCGAACAACCGCTCGACGGCGGCCGCGTATTCCTCCTCCCCGCCGCGACCGATGTCCGCCTCCCACACGACGGGAGCCGGCGGTGCGGGCGGCGCCACGGCCTCGGCGCCCGCGGCCAGGGCGCCGGTCGCGAGGACCGTGGCGGCGAAGCACGGCAGGACGGACCGGAGAAGATGAGACGACCGAGGTGAGGGCATGGTGGGAAAAGGCGCGATTCTTGACAGTGGTTTTTCCGGGTTGGAAGGTTAAACCCGTCGCGTCAGACACGGGCACGCGCCCGCCGTGCCCTCGGGCGTTTCCCACACCATGCCGATGATCAAACCCGCCAGCATCCGCGACCTGAAGTCGCGGGTGAACATCGTCGACGTCGTCTCCGGCGTCGTCACGCTGCGCAAGGCGGGCGCGAGCTTCAAGGGCCTCTGCCCCTTCCACAACGAGAAGAGCCCGTCCTTCCATGTGTCGCCCGACCGCGGGCTCTACAAGTGCTTCGGCTGCGGCAAGGGCGGCGACTCCATCTCGTTCGTGATGGAGACCGAGCACCTCGCCTTCTCCGAGGCCGCCGAGACGCTCGCCCGCCGGTTCAACATCCCGCTCGAGTACGAAGAAGGCGGCCCGAGCCGCGAGGAACGTTCGCTGCGCCAGGAACTCTTCGACCTGCACGAGCGCGCCGCGGAACACTACCACGAGGCGCTCAAGGGCGGAGGCGCCATCGGCACGTTCATGCGCGGGTACTGGACGGAGAAACGTCGTTTCCCGCTCGAACTCGCCGACGAATTCAAGATCGGCGCGGCCGACGAGGCCGGCGGCGGGCTGGCGGCGTTTCTCGCCCGCCACAAATACTCCGAGGAGGCCTTCCGGCAGTGCGGGCTGTTCTTCGTGCGCGAAGGCGCGCCGTTCGCGGTGGGCGCGCTCAAGCACCGCTTCCGCGGTCGCCTGATGATTCCGATCCGCGACATCCAGGGCCGCGTGGTCGCGTTCACCGCCCGCCAGACCGACCTCACCCCCGCCGACGACCCGGCGCGCGAGGCGAAGTACGTCAACTCGCCCGAGACGCCGATCTTCACGAAGGGCGAACTGCTCTTCAACCTCGACCGCGCGCGCACGCACAGCAGCTCGGCGCCGTTCGTGATGGTCGAGGGTCAGCTCGACGCCATGCGCTGCTGGCACGCCGGCCTGAAGACCGTCGTCGCCCCGCAGGGCACCGCCATCACCGAGCGCCAACTACACCTGCTCCACCGGCTGAACCCGCGCCTCGAGTGCTTCCTCGACGGGGACAACGCCGGTCGCAAGGCCGCCTTCCGGCTGCTCCCACTCGCACTCAAGACCGGCATGGAGGTGAAGTTTATCCAGCTCTCCGTGGGCAAGGATCCCGACGAGCTCTTCCGCGACCACGGCATGGCCGCCTACGAGGAGCTGCGCACCCGCGCGCTCGACGGCATCACCTTCGCCTGCCGCGCCGTCCTGCCGGACCCGACCAACGCCTCCGCGCTCGATCGCCAGGAGGCCGTGAAACAGCTCTTTGAGATCATCGCCCACAGCTCCTCCGAGACGGCGCTCGAAAGTTATCTCCAGCAGATCCAGCGCGAACTGCGCCTGGGCCGGGGCGTGATCGCCGACTTCGATGCCTTCCGGCGCGCCGCGCGGGGAGGACCCATCGCCGTCGATCAGCCGCAGCCCTCCACCCCGGATTCGGGAGTGAGCGAGACCTACCGCCCCACCGGCCCCGAGGAGCACCTGCTCCTGCTCTGCTTGCACCACGAGGACCTCGGCCCGCAGCTCTCCGCCCTCATCCAGCACGACTGGACCGAGGACACCTCGGTCGCCGGCCGCCTCCTCAACCGCGCCCTCGCCGCCTTCCACGACCTCGACTGGCCCGGGCGCGACGAGGTCATGACCCTCGCCCACGACGAGGAGGAACACGCGTTGCTGACCAAGCTTCTCTTCGTGCCGCCGCGCGAAGACGACCCCGCCAAGGTTGCCAATGAGGGCCTGCGCCTGTTGCACCAACGATTTATCCGGCGGCAGCTCGACCAAATCGGACTTGAAATAGCCTCCAATCGACCGGACAGTGAGCCTGACTTTATCTTTTTGCTGAAGAGGAAGGCCGACCTGATCCGACAGTCCAAACATCCTCCGCAGCTCACAGCCCACCACTAGTTTATGCCGCGCAAAGCCAAGCCCGAACAGGCTACTCCTGAGCCGTCGAAGAAACACGCCGCCGCCACGCCCGCTCCCGCCAAGGAGATCGAGCTGCCGGCCGCCAACGGCGACAAGGACAACCTGCCAGGCAACGTTAACGACAAGATCCGCCAGCTCATCCGCCAGGCCAAGGAGCAGGGCTATCTGACGTTCGACGACATCAACGAGACCCTCCCCGAGGCCGTCGACAATCCGGAGGAAATCGAGAACGTCATCTCCATCCTCCAAAACCTCGAGATCGACATCCTCGATCCGGACGAGGTCGAGGGCTTCAAGCAGAAGCAGGAGGAGGCCGAGGAGGAGGAGACCAAATACTCGCAGAACGACATCCTCGACGACCCCGTCCGGATGTACCTCAAGCAGATGGGCCAGGTCCCGCTGCTCACCCGCGAGCAGGAGGTCGAGATCTCCAAGCGTATCGAAAACGCGGAGCTCAACGCCCAGGAGGCCCTCTTCGAGGCTGCCATCTGCGGCAAGTTCATCGCCGACCTCGGCGACAAGCTCCTCAAACGCGAGGAACGCTTCGACCGCGTCGTCATCGACAAGAAGATCGAGAGCCGCGACGCCTACTTCAAGAACCTCCCCAAGCTCGTCGAGACGACGCAGCACGGCGAAGAAGGCTGCGCCGAGGCGTGGGACGAGGTCCTCAAGTCCAAGGGCGACGTCAACCGCAAGAAGGCGCTCACCAAGTTCAAGAAGCGCGAGACGCTCCTGCGCGCCAACTTCTCCAAGTTCTACTTCAAGCTGAAGGTCTACGAGGAGTTCCTCGAGTCGCAGGAGGACCTCTTCGAGGAGATCCAGAAGTGCTTCGACCAGCTCGAGGCCGCCAAGCACCCGAAGACCAAGCGCGACGCCCAGATCGACGCCAAGGCCATCCAGGCCCGCCTGCACGAGATCGCCAACGAGCAGCGCATCGAGCCTGTCGAGCTCATGGAGCTCATCAAGAAGTGCCGCCACTGGGTCCGCGAAGCCCACAAGGCCAAGACCGAGATGGTCGAGGCCAACCTCCGCCTCGTCATCTCGATCGCGAAGAAGTACACCAACCGCGGCCTCTCCTTCCTCGACCTCATCCAGGAGGGCAACATGGGCCTGATGAAGGCGGTCGAGAAATTCGAATACCGCCGCGGCTACAAGTTCTCCACCTACGCCACGTGGTGGATCCGCCAGGCCATCACCCGCTCGATCGCCGACCAGGCCCGCACCATCCGCATCCCGGTGCACATGATCGAGACCTTGAACAAGGTCATGCAGGTCCAGAAGCAGCTCCTCCAGGAGTTCGGCCACGAGCCGACGCCGGAGGAGGTCGCCGAGGAGATGCAGCTGCCCGTCGAACGCGTGCAGCAGATCATGAAGATGGCCCAGCAGCCCATCTCGCTGCAGTCGCCCGTCGGCGACGGCGACGACACCAGCTTCGGCGACTTCATCGAGGACAAGTCGGCGGAAAACCCGTACGACATGACCGCCTACTCGCTCCT
>JAEXPQ010000215.1 GCA_023446735.1 Verrucomicrobiota bacterium | reverse complement strand
CGCCAGCCTGCCCGCCGATCCCGGTCCCACCCCGACCGACGCCACCGAGCCGGCCGTGCCGCGCCCTCCCCGGCCGGCCGAGCCGACCGGCCTGACCGCCGCGAGCACCGCGATCAAGACCGGCCATTTCCTCACCGCGCGGCAGAACCCGAGTTCGCAGGTCGCCATCGACGTCGGTTCCGCCGCCTACGCCGACGTGCGCCGCAACCTCGAGGCCGGCCTGCGCCCACCCACCGGACTGGTCCGCATCGAGGAACTCGTGAACCACTTCCCCTACCGCTACCCGCGCCCGTCCGGCCCAGACACCGTCGCCCTCAGCACCGAGATGCACACCGCCCCCTGGGCCCAGGAACACCTGCTCGTGCGGATCGGCCTGCAGGGCCGCGAGGCGCTCGCCGCGCCGAATCCGGCCGACGAACGCCCGCAACACGCCGCCCGCGACCTCCTCGCGACCGGCGCCGCCGCCGAGATCCGCAACCTCGCCGCCCGCGATGTGAAGGTGCAGGTCGACTTCAACCCGGACAAGGTCCTCGCGTACCGCCTGATCGGCTACGAAGGCCGCCTCATCAAAAGCGCCGACGCCGAGATCGCCCCCGCCGCACACGATCTGGCCGCGGGTCGCAGCGTCACCGCCCTCTACGAGGTGATTCCGCTGCCGCCCGCGCCCGCCCGCGGCACCGCCACCGCCGCCGCCAAGCCCCCCGTCCCGGTCGCCGACCCGGCCGACACCGCCGAGTGGCTCACGGTGAAACTGCGCTACACCGCCCCCGGCGCCCCGCAGAGCCGTTCCGTCATCGTCCCGCTCCACGCCCCCGTCGCCGCCGACACCCCGCCGCCCAGCGCCGACTTCCAGTTCGCCGCCGCGGTCGCCGGTTTCGGCCTGATCCTCCAGGACAACCCGAACAAGGGCCGGGCCAGTTGGGACATGGTCGAGGAACTTGCCCAAGCCGGCCTCGCCGACGACCACACCGGCCAGCGCAAGGAATTCATCTCCCTTGTGCAGAAGGCGCGCGAACTCGATCCGGCCCCCGCCCCGGCCGAGCCGGCGGCGCCGGTCACCACCCCTCAGTGAACGTTCGCGGCGGCCCGCGTTGCTCGACCCGGAGGAAAGTGGGTTGAAAACCATCCGACCGCGGCCAAGCGTGCACCCGCAATGCCCGCCGCCCAGCAGCCGGACCCGACTACCTTCGAGGACGCCCTCAGCCGCCTGGAATCAATCGTCGACTCGATGGAGCAAGGCCAAGTGCCCCTCGCCGAACTGATCTCCCGCTACGAGGAAGGCACCAAGCTGCTCAAGGTCTGCGAGGCACGCCTGAAGGACGCCGAGCTCAAGATCGACCAACTCAAAAAGGGCCGCGACACGGCGGCCCTCGAGAGTTTCAGCCCCGATCGGGCCGAGCGCTGAGCGCCCCGCCATGAGCGCCGCCCTGTCCGCCGGTTCACCGGCCCCTGTCCCGCCGTCCCGCCCGCCGCGCCTGCTCGCCGGCATCCGCGGCCCCGCCGACGTGAAGGCCCTGCCCGCCGAGCACCTTCCCTCCCTCGCCCAGGAAATTCGCGACGAGCTCATCCAGGTCACCGCGCGCAACGGCGGCCACCTCGGCCCCAACCTCGGCGTCGTCGAACTGTGCATCGCGCTCCACCGCGTGTTCGACACCCCCCGCGACAAGTTCGTCTTCGACGTCAGCCACCAGGGCTACGTCCACAAGCTGCTCACCGGCCGCGGCGGCGAGGGTTTCCGCCAGATCCGCAAGACCGGCGGGCTCTCCGGCTTCCTCAACCGCTCCGAGAGCCCGCACGACGCCTTCGGCGCCGGCCACGCCGGCACCGCCCTCTCCGCCGCGCTCGGCTTCGCCACCGCCCGCGACCTGCTCGGCACGAGCGAGCACGTCGTCGCCCTCTGCGGCGACGCCGCCTTCACCTGCGGCATCTCGATGGAGGCGCTCAACAACGTCGTCCCCTCCACCAAGCGCCTCGTTGTCGTCCTCAACGACAACGAATGGTCCATCGCCCGCAACGTGGGCGCGATGGCCAAGTACCTCAACGAGCTGTCGACAAATCCCACCTACAACCGGATCTACCACGACATCGAGGAGTTCTTCCGCAGCACCCCGCGCGGCGAACGCCTCCACCAGATCTGGATGAAGTGGAAGCGCGAGACCAAGGACTTCTTCGTCGAATCGTCCCTCTTCGAGAAATACGGCCTGCGCTACCTCGGCCCGATCGACGGGCACGACATCCCGCTCCTGGTCAAGAACCTCGAGTTCGCCAAACAGGCCGACTGCCCGGTCGTCGTCCATGTGCTCACGAAGAAGGGCAAGGGCTACGAGGTGGCGCGCGAGGCCCCCGAGCGTTTCCACGGCACCAGCCCCTTCGACATCGCCACCGGCAACGGCCACGCCGCGCCCGGGGCCAAGCCCGCCTACCAGGACATCTTCGGCCGGGCCCTCGTGCGCGAGGCGCAGCTCGACAACCGGGTCGTCGGCATCACCGGCGCCATGCCCAGCGGCACCGGCCTCGCCGCGCTCGCCCAGGAGCTGCCCCGGCAGTTCTTCGATGTCGGTATCGCCGAGGAACACGCCGTGCTCTTCGCCGCCGGCCTCGCCGCGCAGGGCATCAAGCCCGTCGTCGCCATTTACTCCACGTTCCTCCAGCGCTCGTACGACCAGATCGTCCACGACGTCTGTCTCCAGAAACTCCCGGTCGTCTTCTGCCTCGATCGCGCCGGCCTCTCGCCCAACGACGGCCCGACCCACCACGGACTCTTCGACCTTTCCTACCTGCGCAACGTGCCGCACGCCGCCATCGCGCAGCCCAAGGACGAGGACGAGCTCTGCGACCTGCTCCACACCGCGCTCCGGCAGCCGCTGCCGACCTTCATCCGCTACCCGCGCGGCGCCGGCCCGGGCGTGGCGCCGAAGGCCCAGCCCGAAGCCCTCCCGGTCGGCAAGGCCGAAGTCCTGCGCGAAGGCGCCGACCTCGCCCTCTGGGCCCTCGGACCCTGGGTGCAGGACGCCCTCGCCCTCGCCGAGCGCCTCGAACGCGAGCTCGGCCTGAAGGCCGCCGTCGTCAACGCCCGCTGGGTCAAACCGCTCGACCGCGAGCTCCTGCTCGCCCACGCCCGCTCGGCCCGCCTGCTCGTGACCTTGGAGGACAACGTCGCCATGGGCGGCTTCGGCAGCGCCGTCCTCGAGACCTTGAGCGACGCCGCCCTCGCCACTCCGGTCGAGCGCATCGCCTGGCCCGACAGCTTTGTGGAGCACGGCAACAGCGCCGAGGTCCTGCGCGCCGCGCACGGTCTCGATCCCGAGAACGTCTTCCGCCGCATCGCCGCGCGCCTGACCCGGTAGCGCCAATCGCCGTCCGCTGAAGCCAGGCTGGATCAGCCGGCCATGCCCGCCTGGCGCTTCCCGCCGGCCAGTCCCCGGTAAACCCGCGCGGCTCCCGGCCGATAGAGTCGGTGCGTTGCAACCGCCCCGTCCCGTTCCCGTCGTCCTCTTCCGCACGGCCCGCCGAGCCGAGGCGCGCGCCCCCCTTGGGCGGTCCGGCCGGCGGTTCGCCTAGGCAACGGGGAACGCCGCCATGTCGCGCCACTTGGACTATCTCCTCTTCCTGGCCGGGTGTATCGCGCTGCTCGGCGCCTGCGCAGCCCGGTCCGGCCAAAGCGGGACGCGGCGCGGCGGCGCGGAGTTGGCGGCAGGGCTGGCGTGGGCCGCGACCGCCCTCGGCTGGCTCCGAGTGCTCGCGTTCAGTTATCCCGATACCCTCGCCCCGTTGTTGCGGCTCCCGAGCGGCCTCGCCCTCGGCCTCGTCATCGCTGCCTCGATACCCGCGCTGCTCCACGGCCGGTCGCGTTCGCCCGCCGCGGACGGTCCCGCCCGGCGCCGCACCTCGTGGTGGGTCGCTCTCTGCGGCCTGCTCACCGCGGGCTGGCTCGGAACCGACTGGCACGGTCACCATGTCGACACCACCCTCCGCCGGGCCGTGCTGCAACAGGCCACCGCGCTCGCCCGTTCGGTCGATCCGGAGCTGGTCGGCGCCCTCGCGTTCGACGCCTCCGATCGCGACCGGCCCGAGTTCCAGCGCCTGCGCGCCCACCTGGTGGCCTTCGGCCGCGCCGCCGGTCTGTGGAGCATCTACAGCCTGAGCCGGCGGGACGGCGTCTATCGGTTCGGCCCCGAGAACCTCGCGGCCGACGACCCGGACGCCTCGCCGCCCGGCACGATCTACCAACAACCCGGCGAGGATCTCGCCGAGGTGTTCGGCCACTTCCGACCGGTCGCCTCCGGGCCGGTCACCGACGAGTACGGCACCTTCATCTCCGGCCTGGCTCCGGTGATCGACCCCACCTCCGGCGAGATCACCCTGGTGGTCGGCATCGATCTGCCGGCAGACGCGTGGAGCACGACGATCGCCCGGGCGCGCCTCCTCGTGATCGGCCAGACGTCGGTACTCTTCGCGGTCGCCCTCGTCGGCCGCATCCTCCTACGCCGCAAAGCTGCCACCGCCCCCGCGGATCGCAGGCCATGGTGGATCCGCCACGCCGAAGTGGTCGCGGTCGTTGGCGTCGGCCTGAACCTCTCCGTCTTCGTGGCAGTTGCCCTCGACGAGAAGGAACAGTCCGGCCACCGGGAGAACTTCAACCGCCTCGCCACGGCCCAGACCGAGATCGTCGCCGCCGCCCTGCGCGATTTCCGCACCAAACTCGCCGCCCTGGCCCGCTTCTGCGCGGCCACGGGCACCCCCGCTTCGGATTCTTTCGCCAACTACGCCGAACCGCTCGTCGGCGCCTCGGGCTCGCTGGCCTGGGCTTGGTGTCCGCTCGTGACCGACTCCGCCACGCCCGCTCCCGACTCCCCGCACCCCGCCCACGCCCCCGCGGGGGCGACGCGGCGGCACCCGATCGCTTTCACGGTTCCCGCGTCGACCCCGGCCCTCTCGCCCTCGCTCGATTTCGGAGCGGATCCCAACCACCTCGCCCTGCTCGACCTCTCCGCCCGGACGAAGCTGCCGACCCTCGAGGCGCCCTCCGGACTGCCCCGCCACGCCGCGGAGCCGGCCGCCCTCTATGCGGCCCAACCGGCAGTTTCCGCCAACGGGGACCTGCGCGGCTTCGCGCTCGGCGTGTTCGTCCCGCAACGGACGCTCCAACTCGCGCTCGCCCGCGATCCGGCGGAAGGCGCCGTGATCGACTTCCGCCTGCTCGATCTCTCCGACCCGGAGCGAATCGAGCCGCTGGCGGCCGTCCCGTCCGACGCCTTGGCCCGGAGCGAGCCCGCCGCCGCGCTCGCTCCCTTGTGCACCTTCGACCGCACGTGGGCGCTCGCCGCGTGGCCGGGCCCCGCCTTCACCGCCGCCCATCCGCGCCGCTCCGGACTTGCGGCCTGGCTCACCGGCCTGGTCCTCACCGGCGCCCTGGCCGGGTTCGTGGGCGCCGTCGTGCGCCATCGCGAGAAGCTCGAGATCCAGGTCCGCGAGCGCACCGCCGAACTTCGGGAAAGCGAGAACCGCTACCGCACCCTCTTCGCCAACAACCGGGCCGTCATGCTCCTGCTCGACCCCGCCGGCGGCACCATCCTCGAGGCAAACCCCGCGGCCGCGGCCTTCTACGGCTGGTCGCCCGCCGAGCTCGCGCGGATGCGGATCGCCGACCTCGCCGTCCTCCCCGGCGGCAACACCCCCGATGCCGTCGCCGCCGTCCTGCGCGGCGAACTCCAGCGCGTCGCCGCCCACCACCGCCGGGCCGACGGCACCGTACGCGAGGTCGAGGTCTACAGCACCCCCGTCGCCCTGCATGGGCGGACGTTCCTGCATTCGATCGTTCACGACATCACGGACCGGGTCGCCGCCGAGACCGCCGTCGCGCGCAGCGAGGAGAACTTCCGCAACTTCTTCGACCATTCCGGCGATTTCCTCACCGTGCTCGATCGCGAGGGGCGGATCCTCGCCGCCAACCACACCGTGCTCGCCCGCCTCGGCTACGCCGCCGAGAGCCTCCTCGGCCGCAGCCTCCTCGAGCTCCATCCCGCCGAGAACCGCGCCGAGGCCGAGTGGGTGCTCCGCCAAATCCTGACCCACCGCGTCGAAACCAGCCCGTTGCCGATCGTCGACGCCGCCGGCAACCGCATCCCGGTGGAGACGCGGTTCGTGCGCGGCCACTGGAACGGCCGGCCCGCGTTGTTCGGCATCACCCGCGACATCTCCCTCATCAAGCTTTCCGAGGAGAAGTTCTCGAAGGCCTTCAACCTGAGCGAATCGCTCATGACCATCGCGACCCTCGACGAGAACCGCCTCGTCGAGGTCAACGCCGCCTTCCAGCGCGTCCTCGGTTTCTCCGCCGCGGAGGCGATCGGCCGCACCGAAAGCGAGCTGGGTATCGTCGTCGACCCGGCGCTTTCCGAGAAGGTCCGCGCGGCGCGCGACCGCAACGCGCCGGGCGTCGAGACCAGCCTGCGTACCCGGGACGGCGCGCTGCGCCACGGCATCTTCTCCGCCCACCGCATCGACCTGCAGGACCAGACGTATCTGATCACCAACTTCGTCGATCTCACCGACCGCAAGGCCGCCGAGGACCGCCTCCGCGAGGCCATGCTCCAGCTCGAGGAGGCCAACCGCCACCTGCGCGAGATGACCGAGCGCGCCGAGGCCGCCAGCTCCGCCAAGAGCGCCTTCCTGGCCAACATGAGCCACGAGATCCGCACCCCGATGAACGGCGTGCTCGGCATGACCGGCCTCCTCCTCGACACCCCGCTCGACACCACCCAGCGCCGCTACGCCGAGACCGTCCGCGCCAGCGGCGAGGCCCTGCTCCACCTCGTCAACGACATCCTCGACTTCTCCAAGATCGAGGCCGGGAAACTCGATCTCGAGACCCTCGACTTCGACCTCCAGCCGCTGCTCGACGATCTGGCGGCGATGCTCTCCGTGCGCGCCCACGACAAGGGGCTCGAACTCGTGTGCACCGTGGAGCCGGACGTGCCCGCGCGCCTGCGCGGCGACCCGGGACGACTGCGCCAGATCCTGCTCAACCTCACCGGCAACGCCATCAAGTTCACCGCCACCGGCCAGGTGGCCGTCACCGTCTCGCTCGTCCACCTGGAAGCCGACGCGGTGCGGCTGCGCTGCGCCGTGCGCGACACCGGGATCGGGATACCCCGGGCGAAACAGGTGCTGCTTTTCCAGAGTTTCAGCCAGGTCGACGCCTCCACCACGCGCAAATACGGCGGCACCGGCCTCGGCCTCGCCATCAGCAAACAGCTCGCCACGCTCATGGGCGGCGAGATCGGCCTTGAGAGCGAGACCGGTCGCGGCTCCGAGTTCTGGTTCACCGTCCGGCTCGGCCTGCCGCCGCAACCCCCGCCGCTCGCCCCTCCGCTCCAGGGCGTGCGACTGCTCGTGGTCGACGACAACGCCACCAACCGCACGGCCTTGCGCGCCCGGCTGGAGAACTGGGGAGCCATCGTCGAGGACGTGGCCGACACCGCGGCCGCCTTCGCCCGCCTCGACGACACCGCGGCCGCAGGCTCGACCTACGCGGCGATGTTGGTCGACCTCCAGATGCCCGCGCCCGACGGCCTCGCGCTCGCCGAGCGCCTCCACGCCGACCCCAACCACCGCTACATCCCGCTGGTCGGCCTGTTCGCCCCGTCGACCCATGCGCGCGCTCCCGCCGACCCGCGCCACCTCTTCGCGGCCTGCCTCACCAAACCGGTTCGTCCCACCGAACTGCTCGACAGCCTCGTCGCGGCCTTCGGTCACCTCGCCGTGGAGACACCCGCCGCCGCGCCGGCGGCGGCCGCGGCCGAACGCCCCGAACGTCTGCTGCTGGCCGAGGACAACACCACCAACCAGCAGGTCGCGGTGGGCATCCTCGCCAAGCTCGGCTTCCCGCGGGTCGATGTCGTGGCCAACGGCGCCGAGGCCGTCCACGCCCTCGCGACCATCCCCTACGATCTCGTGTTCATGGACGTGCAGATGCCCGAGCTCGACGGCCTCGCCGCCACCCGGCTGATCCGCGCCCAGTACACGGCGGTGACGAGCCACCAGGTTCCGGTGGTCGCGATGACGGCCCACGCCACTCCCGCCGACCGCGAGCTCTGCCTCGCCGCGGGCATGAACGACTACCTCTCGAAGCCGCTGCAACCGGACGCCCTCCGCAGCGCCCTCGACCGGTGGCTGGACGGAGCGAATACCACGCGCACCGCCACCGAATCCGGCGCGGCGCCCGCCGCGCCGGCGGAACCGGTCGTCTTCAACCTGCCCGCGCTGCTCGCGCGCGTCCTCGGCGACAGCGCGCTCGTGCAGATCCTCGTGGAGAAATTCCTCGAGGATCTGCCCCACACGCTGGAACGCCTCCAGGTCAGCCTGCTGGCCCACGACGCGAAGAGCGCCGCCCTCCACGCCCACGCGATCAAGGGCGCCGCGGCCAACATGGGCGGCGAGTTGTTGCGCCAGACCGCCTCCGCGATGGAGAAGGCCGGCCAGGCCGGCGACCTCGAACGGCTCCAGGCGCTTCAACCCGAGCTGGCCCGGCACGCCGCCGCCCTGAAGCAAGCCTTGGAAACGCACCTCGAACAGGCTCGCGCATGACGCGACAAGTCGCGTCCGGCGCACCCCGCAACGAGAATCCGGTTCAGCTCGGCCGCCCCTGCAGCTCCGCCAACACCGGAGCCGCCGCGGGCCCCAGGCGGCTCGCTGCAAACGCCGCGAGATCGTCCGGCAAGGCGGCCCGGAACACGTGCGGCTCGCCGGAGGCCGTCAGATCGATCTCGGCACAATGCAGCGCCTGGCGCCGCAACAACAGCCGGGCCTCCAACGCCGCCGTCCAACCGGTCTCGATGAACTCCAAGTACAGCCGTTGGTCGGGGCCGTAGATCTTGTCGCCGACCAGCGGGTGCCCGAGCCACTCGGCGTGCGCCCGTATCTGGTGCTTGCGACCGGTTTCGGTCGTGACCCGAACCAACGTGAACCCGCCACCGGCCACGAGCGGCGTATACCGCGTCACCGCGGGCTTGCCTTGCCCCTCCGGCACGACACCGGTCTTGGCCGTGACGGGCCCGCCGTAGTCGGGTCCCAACGGGCGATCGACGGCAGTCTCCGCCCGGAGCTCGCCGAAGAGGATCGCGTGGTAGATCTTGGCATAGCGCCGCCGCTCCGCCGCCTGCTGCAAGCGCCGGGCCGTGCGCTCGTCCTTGGCGACGATCACCACCCCGCTGGTTTCGCGATCGAGCCGAAACACCAGATGCACCGCGCCGCCGCCGAGATGCTCCCGCGCAGCGCCGACCAGGCTCGACCACGGTCCGGCCTTCGAAGGATGGCAGACCACGTCGCCGGGCTTGTTCAGCACGAGCAAGCGCTCGTCCTCGAACAGGATCCGGGCGCGCAACTCTTCCGGCGCGAGCAAACGGATGGCCTCCGGCGGCGGCTCCTTGCGCGGCCAGGGTCCGATCGGACGATCGTATCCGCTCGTCGTCACCGGAGCGCCTCCGCAGCGCTCGCCGCCCGCCCCCGGGCCGGTGCCCTCCTCACCCCGGACGGGGAACGAGGCGCGGCGGCGCCGGGCACGGGTGGCTGGTGGAGGTTGGGCAAGGCGAGGGAGGGGTTCCGGGCACGACCGCCGCGGAAAGGTGCGAGTGTCCGGACCCGGGGCGGGATCCGTCAAGTGCGCCGCGCGCCCGGACCGGCGGCGTCGAGACATCCTTGCACATCGGATTCCATTCCCGAGGCTGAGGTGGTCGCATGCTTTCCGTCTTCACCCTCACGACCTTCCTGAGCGCCGCGCTCCTGTTCCTGGTCCAGCCGCTGTTCGCGAAGATGGTGCTCCCGCTCCTGGGCGGCGCCCCGGGCGTGTGGAACACCGCCATGCTGTTCTTCCAGACGTGCCTGCTCGCCGGGTATTCGTTCGCCCACTTCGGCCCCCGCCTGCTCGGCGCCCGCCGCCATGCCATGGTGCAGGTCGTCGTGGTCGCGTTGCCGATCGCGCTTCTGCCTCTCTCCCTGCCCGCCGGGGCGGACCCCACGGGCGCAGCGCACCCGACGCTCTGGCTGCTCGGCTTCATGACGATCACGATCGGCGCGCCGTTCTTCGCGCTGTCGACCACCAGCCCGACCCTCCAGCACTGGTTCGGCGCCAGCGGGCACGCGCGCGCCGGGAATCCGTACTTTCTCTACGTCGCGAGCAACCTCGGCAGCCTGCTCGCCCTGCTCGCCTACCCGGTCGGCGTCGAGCCGTTCCTCCCGCTGCGCGTCCAGCAGCGGCTCTGGGGCGTCGGCTACGGGCTGCTCGCCCTGCTCACGCTGCTCTCCGCCGTCGCCGTTTTTCGGCGCCATTCCGGTTCCACGGCCGCCCCCGCCGCGGGCGACGGTGCCGCCCCCCCGGCCCCGCTTCCCGCGCCCCCGGCCCCGCCCACCTGGGCCGACCGCGGTCTCTGGATTCTGGGAGCGTTCATTCCCTCGAGCCTGCTCCTCGGGGTCACCGCGTTCGTCAGCAGCGAGGTCGCGGCCGTGCCGTTGCTCTGGGTCCTCCCGCTCGCGCTTTATCTCGGGACCTTCATCCTCGCCTTCTCGAGCTGGTCCCGCCCGAGCGACCGGGTGCTGCGCCGCGCACTCGCGATCCTGGCGGTTCCCCTCGTGCTCGTGATCGCGCTCCACCAGCGCATCCAGCCGATCGCGGCGCTCATTCTGCTCAACCTCGCCGGGTTCTTCGTCGCGGCGCTGCTCTGTCACCGGCGCCTCGCCGCCACGCGCCCCGCGCCCGCCCACCTCACCGAGTTCTACCTCTGGCTTTCGATCGGCGGCGTGCTCGGGGGCATCTTCAACGCCCTCCTCGCTCCGGTCCTCTTCAACACCCACCTCGAGTATCCGCTGGTCCTGCTCCTCGCCTGCCTCTTCGCCCTGCGGCCGGAGTCGTCCTCGCCGCGCACACGCCGCACCGCCCGCCTCGCCGCCGCCGCCACGCTGGTCGGGGCCGTCCTGGCGCTCGTCATCCTGCGGCGGATCCAACTGGCCGACCAACCCGCCGCGCCCCTGCTCCTCATGGCCTTGCCCGCGCTCGCCTGTTTCCTCGCCGCCGAACGACCGATCCCGTTCACGTTGGCCCTCGCCGCACTCCTGTTCGCCGGCCAGGTCGCCAGCGTCGCGCCCGGCCGCCAGCTCCACATCGCGCGCAGCTTCTTCGGCATCAACCGCGTCGCCGAGGACGGCGCCCTCGGACTTCGGTATCTGTACAGCGGAATCACGATCCACGGCATCCAAAGCACGCAGGCTCCGCTGCGCCGCGCAGCGTTCTCGTACTACCATGACCGCAGTCCCTCCGGGCGCGTGCTCGCCGCCCTGGCGCGCACCCCGGGCACGAGCGTCGGCGTCGTCGGCCTTGGCGCCGGTTCGCTCGCCGTCTACGCGGCCCCCGGACAGACGTGGACGTTTTTCGAGATCGATCCGGTCGTCGCCCGCATCGCCAGCGATCCGAAGTATTTCACCTTCCTCCACGACGCCCCCACCCCGCCGCGCCTCGTGCTCGGCGACGCCCGCCTCACCCTCGCCCGCGAGCCTGCGCAGGCGTTCGACGCTCTCGTGATCGACGCCTTCAGCTCCGACGCCATCCCGATCCATCTCCTGACCCGCGAGGCCTTCGCACTCTACGCCTCCAAGCTCAAGCCCGGCGGCGTGCTCCTCTGCCACATCTCCAACAACCACCTCGACCTCGAACCGATCATCGGCGGCATCGCGGCCGACCGAGGCCTCTCCGCCCTCACCTGCGTCGACAGCGTCGGTGAAGACCGGGGACGGATGGCGTCGACCTGGATGCTGCTCCACGCCGGCGAGCGCCCTGCGTGGCTGGGGGTGGCGGGCGACGACTGGAGCGCCGCCCGCACCTGCGCGGCGGACCGGATCTGGCGCGACGACTTCTCCTCCGTCCTCAGCGTGCTGAACTGGCGTTGACCGGGGACTCCGACCCCGCCCGTCCCGCCGTCGGCGCGGGACCGGGTCACGAGATCGTCAAGAGGCCCGCCGCGAGCACTCCGTCTTTGACGCGCGCCGTGCGCGTTCCAAGTCTGGAGGCTCCCAACGTGATCCCCTACCGCGTCGAGACCCTTTTCCAATACGAGCCGTGGGCCAACAAGGTCCTCTTCGGCCTCACGATCGCGCTCGGCCTCGCGATCGAGGGCGGCGCCATCCCGGAGGAGACGGTCACCCGATGGTGCGTGCTCGGCGCGGGCGGTCCGCAGGCGATCCTCGGGTACCAGTTCGCGCACGCGGGGATCGCCCACCTGGTCGGCAACATGGTTTTCCTGTGGGTGTTCGGCAACGCCGTGTGCGCGACCGTCGGCAACTTCGTCTACCTGGCCCTCTACCTCGGGCTCGGCGCCGTCGCCGGCGGCGCGCATCTGCTCCTCGACGGCAACCCGGTGGTCGGCGCCAGCGGCGCGATCGCGGGTGTCGTGGGCCTGGCGGTCGCGTTCTATCCGGTCAACCGCGTCAACATCTTCTACGTGCTGGGCCTGGTGCCGCGCACCGGCCGGCTTTGGCTGTGGGCCCTGGCGTTGTATTGGACCGCTTGGGATGCGATCGGCGCGGCCCTTCACCTCGGTCCAGTCGCCTACTGGGCGCATCTCGCCGGCACGGCCGGCGGGCTCGCCGCCGGGCTGCTGCTGCTCGCCACGCAACGCGTGCAGCTCACCGAGTTCGACCATGGCTCGCTGCTCGACTTCCTGCTCCGGCGCGAACCGCCCCACAAGATCCAGGCGACGCGGGAGACGGTCCTGGCCGAGCTGCAGCGCGAGGCGCGCGCGTACCTCCAGGCCTACGGCTCGGCGACGGAGGGCGCCGCCGCGGAAAGCCCGGCCGTGGCGACACCCGCCGACGTTCCGAAGAAACGCCTGCGGCTGAAACGCGCCGACGGCACCCGCGAGCCGGCGACCGAAGCCGGCGTGCGTTTCGGAGCCGTGCATCCCACGCCCGCCGCTCCGGCCCCCGGCGCTCCCGCCGCACCCCAAGCCTGGCCCGACAGCCTGCCCGAAGCGCGCTATTTTCTCTTCGACGGCCAGTTCCGCCACGGCCCGCTGAGCCGGGCCGAGTTCCTGCACCGCTTGTCCCGGAGCGCGGACACGGCCCGTTGGTGGTACTGGATGGAGCGGATGCCGGAGTGGCGCCAGGTCGCGGTGCTCGAACCCACGCTCGCCCAACTGCCCGAGGAGCGCCGTCATCCCCGCGGCCGGATCTGACCACGCGCCGGCCGCGGCGGCACCGGCAGGGCCGGTCCCGCCGCATCGGGATCACAAATCCGGCGGCACGGTGCCGAGGGACTCCTCCATCGTCGAGAGCCCCTCCCGCACCTTCAGCATGGAATCCTGGTGAAGCGTCTTCATGCCGTTGCGCATGGCGATCTTCTTGAGCTCGGCGGTCTCGAGGCCCTTGTTGATGCCCTCGACCAGCTCCTCGGACACGACCATGAGCTCGTGGATACCGACGCGGCCCTTGTAGCCCGTGCCACCGCACTTCGGGCAGCCGCGGGGATTCGCGCGGAAAATCGGGCCGCTCCAGCCGATGGCGTGCTCGAGGATCTCCTTTTCTCGACTGATCGGATCGTGCGGCACCTTGCAGACCTTGCAGACCCGGCGCATGAGGCGCTGCGCGCACACGCACAGCAACGACGACGAGATCATGAACGGCTCGATGCCCATGTCCGTGAGGCGGGCGACCGTGCTGGGCGCGTCGTTGGTGTGGAGCGTGGAGAGGAGCAGGTGACCGGTGAGCGCCGCCTCGACGGCGATGTCCGCCGTCTCCTTGTCGCGAATTTCGCCGACCAGCACGATGTCGGGATCCTGGCGCAGGAAGGCGCGCAGCGCGGCCGCGAAGGTGAGGCCGATCTGCCGGTGCATCTGCATCTGGTTGATGCCGGCCAGAGTGTATTCGATCGGGTCCTCCGCCGTGCGGATGACGAGCTCGGGGCTGTTGATCTCGTTGAGCGCCGAGTAGAGCGTCATCGACTTGCCCGAGCCGGTGGGGCCGCAGTGCAGGATCATGCCGTAGGGCTGGCGGATCACGTCGCGGTACTTGGCGAGGTTCTCCTCCGAGAAGCCGAGCATCGGCAGCGGCAGCGTCGACTTCTGCTTGTCGAGGATACGCATGACCACGCCTTCGCCGTGGTTGAGCGGCGCGGTCGAGACGCGCAGGTCGATGTCGATGTTCTTGCGAGTGTAGTTCTTGAAGACGATGCGTCCGTCCTGCGGCAACCGGCGCTCGGCGATGTCGAGGTTGCACATGATCTTCAGGCGGGCGACGAGCGCGGGGCCGACCTTCGAGGGCAGGCGCAGCTTCTCCTGACAGTTGCCGTCGATGCGGTAGCGGACCAGCACTTCCTTCTCCCACGGCTCGATGTGGATATCCGAGGCGCCGGACAGGTAGGCGTCCTCGATGACGCGGTTGGCGAGCTGGATGATCGGCGCCGATTCCTCGGTCGCGGCATCCTCGTCCTCGAGCTCCTTCTCGACCTCCTTGAACTCGATGCCGATCTTGCCCACGACATCGTCGAACTGCTGGCTCTCGCGGTTGGCGTCGGCCGCAAGCTTCTCGCGGATGTCCTTCTCGACGCCGAGCAACCGGACGACGCGCATGCCGGTGATCTCGCCGATCTTGGCGGTCACGCTCAGCTCGAAGGGATTGGAGAGGGCGACGATGATCGTCTGGCCGACCTTGCCGACCGGCAGCACGACGTTCTGCGTGCAGAAGGCGCGGTCGAGGTGCTCGAACGTGCCGTTGTTGATCCGGTAGCGGGAGACGAGGAACGGCGCGATGCCGTAGGCCTTCGACTTGCCGAGCAGGATCTGGAACGGCGACAGCTTGTACTCCTTCTGGAGCATCTGGTCGAGCGCCTCGCCGGGCAGATCCTGCGGCGTCGCCACGATCTCGGCACGCTGCGCGGCCGTGAGGCGACCCATCTCCTCGAGTTTGTCGATCAGCAGGGTTTGGAGGCGTCCAAGCGGCATGGGGCGGATTATTTGGAACGCAGGCCTTCGCCCTCGTTCTGGCGCTCGAGCTGCAGTTTGCGGAGGAAGTCGCCGATGTTCTCCATGCTGGTGATGTACCAGAGGATCGGGGTCTCCAGCTGCCGCTCCCAGTAGGAGCGGGCCGCCGGGCTCAGGTAGTAGGCGGTCGCCAGAAAATGGACGCCCTCCTCGAGATCGAAGGGCACGGTCCACGTCGCCTGGCAGGCGCCCTCGTCGAGCTTCTTGCGCAGGTCGTACGGCTGGTCGTAGTTCGCGAGGTCCACCATGCCCAGGCCCATCTCCTCGACCTGGTAGCTGTCCAGCTGCTCCTCGGTGAGCGACTGCTTCTCGTAGAGCAGGATCTGCAGCAGCGAGGCGGTGGCGTTGTTCTCGTCGGCGGTGAGCTCGAGCAGGCGCTCGTTGGCGGCGTCCAGCGCCTCGATCGAGATCAGGTTGTGGTCGACCAGGCTCGAGCCGAGGGCTCGGTTGGCGCGCATCATCAGTGGCCGATGGTCGGTCATGGGGCGGGAGGCGGAAGGACGCGGCTAGGGTGGTTGCACGGGCGGCCGGGCGACAAGCCCCGAGTTCGGGTCTCGCGCCGTCCCGGGCCGGGCGGTCACTTCACTTCTTGGCCGGGCGGCGGGGACGCTTCGTCTTCGCGGCCGCCGCGGGGCGGGCGCGCTTCGGTTTGGCGGCCGGTTTGCCGCGGTTGCGCACGCGCGCCAACAGCTCGAGCTTCAGTTCGTCGAGGCCGGCCTGCCCGGTGCAGGAGATCTCCAGGACATCGACCTTGTGCTTGCGCCGGAAGAGCCGGAGGTTGGCCGCGGCCTCGGGCAGGTCCATCTTGTTGGCAGCCACGAGCCGCGGCTTCTTCAGCAGCGCCGGATCGTAGAGTTTCAGCTCCTTGAGCAGATGCGCGTAGTCGTCGCGCGGATCGCGACCGTCGACCCCGGCCATGTCGATGATGAGCAGGAGCAACGTGCAGCGCTCGATGTGCCGAAGGAAACGGTGCCCCAGCCCGCGGTTCTCGTGCGCCCCTTCGATCAGGCCGGGGACATCGGCCAGCGTGATGCGCTCGTAACGGTCGGGGAACTCGATCACGCCGACCTGCGGCTGCAGCGTCGTGAACGGGTACGCCGCCGTCTTCGGGCGGGCGTTGGTGATGTGGTTGGTCAGCGAGCTCTTGCCCGCGTTGGGGTAGCCGACCAAGCCCACGTCGGCGATGCTCTTGAGCACGAGGCGAAACACGCCGTGCTCGCCCGGCAGGCCGGGATTGGCGCGGCGGGGCGCGCGGTTCGTGGAGGTCTTGAAATGGAGATTG
This sequence comes from Verrucomicrobiota bacterium, assembly GCA_023446735.1. Classification (GTDB taxonomy): domain Bacteria; phylum Verrucomicrobiota; class Verrucomicrobiia; order Opitutales; family Opitutaceae; genus CAJCBL01. The sequence continues at coordinate 5,092 of JAEXPQ010000215.1, read as the reverse complement.
CCCCAGCCGCCCGTGCCGCCCTTGCACAGGACGAGGCGTTGGCCGTGCTCGGTCACCTCGCCGACCGCCTCGCCCGTCTCCTCGTTGGTGACGACCGTGCCCAGCGGCACGGGCAACAGCGCGGGCCGGCCGGCCGCGCCGTTCTGGTCCTTGCTGCGACCGTTCTCGCCGCGCCCGGCGTCCCAGTGCGGCTTGAACTTGTAGTCGATGAGGTTGTTCACGTCATGGCTGCCCACGAGCACGACATCGCCGCCCAGGCCGCCGTCGCCGCCGCTGGGCCCGCCGAACGGGATGAACTTCTCGCGCCGGAAACTGGCGCAACCGTTACCGCCGTCACCGGCCCGGGTCTTGATGACTACTTCGTCGACAAACATGGGCCGACAATGAAACAGCCGCGCGCCCGCGCACAACCGGAATGACGAGCCCCTCGGAGGATTCCCGCCCGCCGGGCCCGGAAAGACGCCAAGATTCGCGGCTCAGGATCGACCTCGCGCACTTCCCCGCCACACTTCCCGCATGCGCCCCACCCTGCCCCTCGCCCTGCTCCTCGTCGCGTTCGCCTTCGCCGGTTGCGAGTCCGTCGGCTACGCGGTCAAGGAGCGGTTCGGCATCCACAAGCGCGACATCCTGGTCGCCCGCGTGCACGACGCCCGCCAGGCCCAGGCCGCCGCGCGCGAGCAGTTCGCCGACGCGCTCGAACAATTCATGGCCGTGACCGGCACCGACGGCGGACCGCTCGCCGAGCGCTACGCCCGCCTCCAGAAGGAGTTCGACCGCAGCGAAGCCCGCGCCGCCGCCGTCCGCGACCGCATCGCCGAGATCGAAAATGTCGCGCAAGCCCTCTTCAAGGAGTGGAACCGCGAGCTCGGCGTCTACCGTGATCCGGCGCTGCGCGAGGCGAGCCGCCGCCAACTCGCGGCGACCGAACAACGCTACGAGACTCTCGCCGCCGCCCTGCACCGCGCCGCGGCCACCATGGACCCGGTGCTCGACCGCTTCCGCGATCAGGTGCTTTTCCTCAAGCACAACCTCAACGCCAGCGCCATCGCGCAGCTCGACTCCAACCACCGGCAACTCCGGGCCGATATCGACCGGCTCATCGCCGAGATGGAGGTCTCCATCCGCGAGGCCGACGCGTTCATCGCCGCCTTGCCCTCCGAAAGCGAGTGATCCGCGGCCGCGGGGCGAGGGACGCTCCCGGTCGAACGCGCTCCGCCTCGACTCGGCCACCGATGCAATTGCCGCCAACCTACGAGCGGCTTGGTCCGCACCAACGGTGAACCTGTCGGTTGGCGTGCTGGCACGCGTTCCTCGGGCGCGTGCAAGCACGCTGGCTTACGTGGCAACTGAATCGTTACGACTCAGTTCGCCTGCGGCGAGGCGCCGCTCAGGATGGAGCGCACGCAGTCGATGATCTCGGGCGCGGTGAAGGGCTTGATCAGATACGCGCGGGCCCCCAGCTCCCGCCCGAGGCTCTGCGCCTCCGGCGAGGCGCAGCCGCTCACGATCACGATCGGGATCTGGTCGAGCCCCTCGTAGTCGCGCAGCAGGTCGATGAAGCTGTAGCCGTTCACATCCGGCAGCAGCAAATCGAGCAGGACGAGATCCGGCCGGCGCGCCTGCATCGCCTGCAGGGCCGCCGCGGCGGTCGAGGCGATCTGCACCTCGAACCCGGCATAATTGAGCGCCCGGCGCACGGCTTCCGCCGAGAGCGGTTCGTCTTCCACGCAAAGAATCAACTTCGCCATGATAGATGGGTCAGATCCCGCCGTTGCGGCGCGTTTCGATGGACCGCCCGGTCGTCCCCAGGGGAACATACCGCCGCGCCGATTGTTGGGAAAGGGCTCCGACCAAGTGGACCATCATGAATTGCCTCAGGAGAAAAACGCCGCCCGCGCCGAGCGCAACCGCGATTCCGCGTTCGCCCGCGGTTCGCCACTGATCAGCACGCGCCCCGCGGCACCGTCCCGCGCGCCAACCGCCACCGCGCGGGCCGCAAAGCTTGAAAAGACGGCCCGACCCTCCGTTGCTGTGCGGCGATGCCGCACGTCCCCGGTCTCCGCTCCCCCTACGACAAAGTCGGCCGTCTCGTCTATTTCGGCCGCATGCTCGACAAGATCCGTCTGCACGCCGCCGGAACACTCCCGGCCGACTTCGTCGCCAACCTCGGCGAGAGCAACCCGCGCGTCTTCGACGGCCGCTGCTGCCGCTTCCTCGGCGTCGCCTACGCCGACCTCGTCGCGCGTACCCTCGCCGGCGGCACCGACGACGAGATCCTCGCCTGGGCCCACGCCCGCGGCACTGCGCGCTCGGACGAGGACTGCGCGGTCTGGAGCGCCTTCATGACCAAGCTCGGTTGGCGCGACGAGGTCAGCGAACGCGTCCGCCTCCGCGCCACGGAATACGGACTCGCCGGCCGCGGCATCGAGACGTTCTTCGACCTCATCGAGGCCGACGAAGGCCGCCCGCTCGGCCGCCTTTGCGGCTGAGCCGCTCTTTTCCGCAACTTCCCGGCCCCGCCGGTGTTCTCCTTCCGCAACCCATCGCACCACCATGCCCGCAATGCACGAAATCGACTACAAGATCCACGGCGACGACCTGCAGTTCGTCGAGGTGGAGCTCGATCCCAACGAAGCCGCCCTGGCCGAAGCCGGCGGCATGATGTTCATGGAGGACGGCATCGAGATGCAGACCATCTTCGGCGACGGCTCCCAGCAAAACACCGGCTTCCTCGGCTCGCTCCTCGGCGCCGGCAAGCGCCTCCTCACCGGCGAGTCGCTCTTCATGACGGTCTACCACAACCGCTCGGGCGTGAAACGCCACGTCGCCTTCGGCGCGCCCTACCCGGGCAAGATCGTCCCCGTGCACCTCTCCGAGATGGGCGGCACCCTGATCGCCCAGAAAGACTCGTTCCTCTGCGCCGCCAAGGGCGTGAGCGTCGACATCGCGTTCAACAAGAAGATCGGCGCCGGCCTCTTCGGCGGCGAAGGCTTCATCATGCAACGACTTTCCGGCGACGGCTGGTGCTTCATGCACGCCGGCGGCACCGTCGTCGAACGCTCCCTCGCCCCCGGCGAGACGCTGCGCGTCGACACCGGCTGCATCGTCGGCTTCCAACCCTCCGTCGCCTTCGACGTGCAGTTCGTCGGCGGCATCAAATCCGCGCTCTTCGGCGGCGAGGGCCTCTTCTTCGCCACCCTGCGCGGCCCGGGCCGCGTGTGGCTCCAGTCGCTGCCCTTCAGCCGCCTCGCCGACCGCATGTTCGCCGCCTCAGCCAAGGGTCGCGGCGGCCGCGAGGAAGGCTCCGTGCTCGGCGGCCTCGGCCGCATGCTCGACGGCGACAACCGCTGACGCGGCCCCGCCGCCCGATGGCGCCCGCCGTCTCCGTCGTCCTCCCGGTCCGCAACGCCGCCGCCACCTTGGCGCGCGCGCTCGCCTCCGTACGCTCCCAGTCGTTCGCCGACTGGGAGCTTGTCGCCGTCGACGACGGTTCGACCGACGCCACCCCGCCGCTCCTCGCCGCCGCGGCCGCCCAGGATTCGCGCATCCGCGTGTTGACGACGCCGCCCGCCGGCATCGTCGCCGCGCTCAACTCGGGCCTCGCCGCCGCCCGCGCCCCGCTCGTCGCCCGGCTGGACGCCGACGACGAGTGCCACCCCGACCGCCTCGCGCGCCAGGTCGCGTTCCTCGCTGCGCATCCGGAGATCGGAGTCTGCGCCACGCGCGTCGCCTACGGTGGCGACCCGGTCGCGGGCCGAGGTTACGCGCTCCACGTCGAATGGACCAACACGCTTCTCACGCCCGCGGAGATCGCGCTGAACCGCTTCGTCGAATCCCCTGTCGCCCACCCCTCCGTGATGTTCCGCCGCGAACTCGTCGCCGCCCACGGCGGCTACCAAGACTCTGGCTGGCCCGAGGACTACGAACTCTGGCTACGCTGGCTGGAGGCCGGGGTACGCTTCGCGAAACTGCCCGAGCCGCTCGTCGTGTGGCACGATCCGCCGGGCCGCCTCTCGCGCACCCACCCCGCTTACGCCGACACAGCCTTCGCGGCGTGCAAGTGCCACTACCTCGCCCGCTGGTTGCGCGCCCATGTCGCCCCCGCGCGACCGATCTTTCTGCGCGGCTCCGGCAAACCCACCCGCCGCCGCTTCGCCGCGCTCGCCGAGCACGGCATCCGGCTCGCCGGCTACGTGGACGTTGCTCCGCGCAAGATCGGCGCCCACATCGGCGGTCTGCCGGTGCTCGCACCCGAGTCCGTACCACCCGCCGCCGAGTGCTTCATCCTCGGAGCGGTCGGCACGCGCGGGGCCCGCGACATCATCCGCGCCGAGCACCTCGCGCAAGGCCGGGAGGAAGGCCGCGATTTCCTGATGGTCGCCTGACGGCGCCGCCGAGTGGCGTACGTCGAGGAACGACGGCCGAACCGTCGGAGATCCGAGACTAAACGCGTTTTGCGCCGGGGACTCCGCGGTCACGCCCGTGCCACCCGCGGCGTGCAACCGAACCCACTTCGCGGTTTCCAGCTTCCCCACCCCGCCTCCCTCGCTTTGCCTTGCCGCATGTGCCGGATCCTCGCGCTCCTGCTCTCCGTCGTTCTGCCGCTCGCCGCGCCTGCCGCAGAGCCCGTGCCGTCCGCGGTCGACGCCCTCGCCGCCGCCCGTGAATTATTCACCGCCCGCCACGACACCGAGGCGCAGGCCGCCTTCGAGCGCCTTGTCACCGCCGATCCGGGCAACCACGAGGCCGTGTACCACCTCGGCCGTCTCGCCAAGCGGCGCGGCGACTGGGCTGCCGTCGCCGAATACTACCGACGCTGCACCGAGCTGGCCCCGCAGGTTGCGCTCTACTGGGCCGACCTTGGCGAGGCCTACGGCACTCTCGCCGGCAAGGCCGGCGTGCTGGCCCAGCTCGGCCTCGCTCGCAAATGCCACACTGCCCTTGAGCGGGCCGTGGCCCTCGAACCGGAGAACATCGAATACCGGCTGGGGCTGGCCGAGTTCTACGAGCAGGCCCCCGCGATCGCCGGGGGCGGCCGGGCCAAGGCGCTCGCGCAGGCCGCGGCCGTCGCCCGGGTCGATCCCTACGCCGG
>JAEXPQ010000020.1 GCA_023446735.1 Verrucomicrobiota bacterium | reverse complement strand
GCCGCCGCTTCAACACCGGCCTCTTCGCCTTCTTCGGCGCCGTCGGCCTGCTGCTCTCCGCCATCGGCATCTACGGCGTGCTCGCCTTCAACGTCGGCCGCCGCACCCGCGAGATCGGCATCCGCATGGCCCTCGGTGCCCGCCCGGCCGATGTGCTGCGCGAGGTCCTCGGCTCCGGCCTGCTGCTCGTCGCCGTCGGCACCATCCTCGGCAGCCTCGGCGCCTTCGCCGGCGCGAAACTGATCCAAAGCCAGCTCTTCGGCCTGTCGGGGATCGACGCCTACGCCTACCTCGCCGCCGCGCTCCCGCTGCTTGCCGTCGCCGGCGTCGCCTGCCTGCTCCCCGCCCGCCGCGCCACCCGCGTCGACCCGCTCGTCGCCCTCCGCGCGGATTAGGAGGAGACGATCCGGTTGAAGCTGAAAGTCAGGTTGAAGCGCAAACCACCGAATCCGGCCATCCCCACCGCCCCCTCCAACCGCGCGCCACCAGCCGCCTTTCACTTCAACCTCAACTTTCAACCTCAACCTCTTCCCCGTGCTCTCCGACCTTCGCTTCGCCCTGCGTCTTCTCGCCCGCTCGCCCGGCTTCACCGCGCTGGCGGTGCTCAGTCTCGCCGCCGCCATCGGCGTCAACTCCGGGATCTTCGCCATCGTCGACGCCGCTCTCCTGCGCCCTTTCATCGCCCACCGCCCCGAGGAGGTCGTCAACCTCTTCACGGCCCGCCAGGACGCCGCCCGCGACTTCCGCCAGTTCTCGTACGCCGAGTTCGTCGCCCTCCAGCAGCCGAACGACGTCCTCGCCGACCTCGGAGCGGTCGAGTACACCTCCGTCGGGGTGGGCCTCGGCGAGACGGTGCGGCGCAGCATCATGTTCCTGGTGACGGACGGCTACTTTCGCATCCACGGAACGATGCCAGCCCAGGGTCGTTACTTCACGGCCGAGGAGTCCCGCGCCGGCGCCGCCATCCCCGTGGCGGTGATCAGCGACACGCTCTGGCGTCGCCTCGGCCGCCGCGCCGACATCATCGGCAGCCCGCTGCGCCTCAACGGCCACCTCTTCACCGTGGTCGGTGTGATGCCGCGCACCTTCAGCGGCGGCAACGCCGTGGTCGGGCCGGAGCTGTGGCTGCCGCTGGGGGTGCGGGAACAGGTCACCGCGTTCACCGATGCCCGTGCGAGCGGCCAGCGGCTGGAGGATCCGCGCAGCTTCGAGCTGAACCTCGTCGGGCGCCTGCGCCCAGGCCTGACCCCCGAGACCGCCGCGGCGCACCTGCCAGCCCTGGCGGCGCGTCTCGATTCGGTGCGGGCGGATCCCGCCGCGGGACCGCGCACGCTGCTGGTCCAGGCGCCGCCGCGGTTCAACATCAACACCGCCCCGAGCCAGGAGGAAGGAGTCGGGACGATCGCCGTCCTCCTGCTCGCCTTGGCCGGCGTGGTGCTGCTCATCGCCTGTCTCAACCTCGCCAATCTCATGCTCGCCCGCGGCACCGCCCGCGCCCGCGAGTTCGCCGTCCGCTCGGCGGTTGGCGCCACCCGTTGGATAATCGTCCGGCAGCTGCTCACCGAGGGCCTGGTGCTGGCGCTGGCGGGCGGCGCGCTCGGCCTCCTCGTCTCCGCCTGGGCCAACGCCCTGCTTGTCGACTCCGTCGGGCAACTTCTCAGCACGCTGCACTTCGCCATCGTGCTGCCGGTCGAGCCCGACCTGCGGATCGTCGCGGCGACCTTCGGCTTCTGCACCCTGGCCACGCTCCTCTTCGCCCTCCTGCCGGCGTGGCGGGTGTCGAAGCCGGACGTGACCGTCGCCCTCAAGGCGCAGGGCGACGAGGCCCACGGGCGCCGCGCGTTTTCCGGCTTCTTCGCGCCGCGGCAGCTGCTCGTGATGGCCCAGCTCGCGCTGGCGCTCATGCTCCTCTTCAGCGCCGGACTATTCTTCCGTGGCGCGCTCGCCGCGCAGACCGTCTCGCCGGGCTTCGATCCCCGCGGCGGCCTGGTCGCGGAGCTCGACTACTCGCTGCTCGCGCTCGAGCGCCCCGTCATGCGCCAGCGCATCCACGCCGCGCTGGAGCAAGCCGGCCGCCAGCCCGGCGCCCGGCACGTCGCCCTCGCCACGCTGTTGCCGTTCGGCACCCTCAACGACACCCGCGCGCTCAGCGCCGTGGGCGGCGCCGTCGGCCAGGATGGCAAACCCCAGTTCGCCAACGGTCTTTTCACCGCCATCGCGGGCGACTACTTTGCCGCCCTCGGCGTGCCGCTGCTGCGCGGACGCACCTTCACCGCCGCCGAGGAGGACGATCCCGCCGCCCGCGTCGTCATCCTCGACGAGACCATGGCCCGGCGCCTCTTTCCCGAACGCGATGCGCTGGGCGAACACGTGCAGTTGTCGACCCCGGAAACCGACGGCTCGCGCCCCGAGCTCGAGGTCGTGGGCATCGTCGCCGCCCATCGGCACGACATCCTCGCCGCCGAACCGCCCGCGCGCCTCTTCGCGCCCTTCTCCCGCGGTTTCGCCGGAGGCGCGTTCCTCCACGTCCGTCTTCACCGTTCGGACAATGCCTCGCTGGAGGCCGCCGCTCCGGCGTTGCGCGCGGCGCTGCGCCACGCCGACCCGAACCTGCCGTTGCTCGCGCTGCGGACGCTCCCCGACATCGTCGACGCCAACGTCGGCTTCTGGATCGTGCGCCTCGGCGCCATCCTCTTCGGCGTCTTCGGCGCCATCGCGCTGGTGCTGGCCGTGGCCGGCGTGTACGGTGTCAAGTCCTACGCCGTCGCCCGCCGCGAGCGGGAGATCGGCATCCGCATGGCGATCGGGGCGCGCCCCGCCGATGTGCTGCGGTTGTTCCTCGGCCAGGGCGTCCGGCAGACGGCGTTGTCCCTCGGGGTGGGCCTGCTCCTCGCGGTCGCCGTGGGCCGCGCGTTGTCGGCCCTCCTGTACCGGGTGAGCCCGTTCGACCCGCTTGTACTCGGCGGCGCCACCGCGCTGCTGGCCGCCGCGGCTGTCCTCGCGGCATGGATTCCCGCCCGCCGCGCCACCCTGGTCGACCCCATCGTCGCGCTCCGCGCCGAGTGAACTGACTCGCCACCCTCTCCCGCCATGCACCTCCCGCATCCTCGCCGTCTCGTTCTATGCCTCGCCCTGCTCTCCGCGGGCGGCGCACTCCTGGCCGACAACTCGCTCGCCCTCGCCGCCGAGACGCACAAACGCGTCGTGCGCCTCGAAGGCACCTGGCGTTTCGCGGTCGGCGACGCGCCCGAACGCGCCGCCCCCGACTTCGACGACAACCAGTGGGCCAAGATCGATGTTCCCGCCCGGTGGCAAGAGGACGGGTACCGCGACTACAACGGCTTCGCCTGGTACCGGAAGACCTTCACGATGCCGCGCGGTTACGAAAAACAGAGCCTCGTGCTGCTCCTCGGACGCATCGACGACACCGACGAGGTCTTCGTCAATGGCCACCGCATCGGCGGGCTCGGCCAGTTCCCGCCTGACTACCGCTCCGCCTACAACGAACGTCGCGCGTACGCCGTACCGGCCGCGTCACTCAAGCCCGGCAGCGACAACGTGATCGCGATCCGCGTCTATGACGGCGGCGGAGTCGGCGGCATCGTCCGCGGCCGCATCGGCCTCTACACCGGCCACCCGCTGCCCGCCGGCCTCGCACTCGACGGCGAGTGGAAGTTCGCCCCCGGCGACAACCCCGCGTGGAAGCAGCCCGCGTGCGACGAGGCCGCGTTCCAGCCGATCCTGGTCCCTTCCGCATGGGAGCACGCCGGCCATCCCGACCTCGACGGCTACGGTTGGTACCGCAAGACCTTCCGCCTCGACCGCACGTACACCGAGACGACTCTCGTCCTCGTGCTCGGAAAGATCGACGACTACGACGAAGTGTTCCTCAACGGCGTATCCATCGGCCGCAGCGGCCGCGTCGACGACCCCGTCCAGCGCGGCGAGGACCGGACCTATTCGCTCAACCGCGCCTACAACTTCCCCGCCTCGCTGCTCAAGGAGACCAACGTCATCGCCGTGCGCGTCTGCGACACCCACGGCCTCGGCGGCATCTACGAGGGTCCGGTCGGCATCCTCACCCAATCGCAATTCACGAGGTACTGGAACGCCCGCCGCGACCGCCCCGCCGATGCTTTCTTCCGGCTCTTCGACCTCGAGGACTGATCCGCTTTCCGTCATCCGCACACCGTCCGCTGTCCACCGTTCACCGGCCTCCTCCCATGCTCTCCCTCCGCCACCTCTCCCGCGTCTATCCGCTCAAGAGCGGCCCCTACTTCGCCCTGCGCAACCTCAACCTCGAGATCGAGGAGGGCGAGTTCGTCTCCATCATGGGCCCCTCCGGCTCCGGCAAGTCCACGCTCCTGCACATCCTCGGGCTCCACGACTCCGAGTGGGAGGGCGAATACCAGTTCGCCGACACCGACGTGCACAAGCTGGGCAAGTCCGCCCGCGCCGACCTCCAGAAGAAGAACATCGGCTTCATCTTCCAGGCCTACCACCTCATCGACGACCTCACCGTCGCCGAGAACCTCGAGATCCCGCTCTCCTATCGCGATGTGCCCCGCAGGGAGCGCCAGGCGATCGTCTGCGACCTGCTCGACCGCTTCAACATCGTCGGCAAACGCGACCTTTTCCCCAGCCAACTCTCCGGCGGCCAGCAGCAACTCGTCGGCGTCGCCCGCGCCCTCGTCGCCAAGCCCCGGTTGCTCCTCGCCGACGAACCCACCGGCAACCTCCACTCCGACCAGGGGCGCGAGATCATGGAGCTGTTTCAAAAGCTGAATCGGGATAGCGGGGTCACCATCGTCCAGGTGACCCACTCCGCCGAGAACGCCGCCTACGGCCACCGCGTCGTCCGCCTCGCCGACGGGATGCTGGTCGGAAACTGACGGGGTTTCCGATTTCAGATAGCCGGTTTTTGATCTCCCGAACCTACGAACTCCGCCGTCTGCCTTCGGTCGTCTATCCTCTGTCCGCCCACCGCCCACTGTCCACCGGTCACCGGCAATCGCCCTCCGGCCAATCGCCAATCGGCAATCGCAAATCGCCAACTCCCATGACCGCCCTTCGCCACGCCCTGCGCTCGCTCGCCAAGACCCCGGGCTTCACCGCCACCGCCGTCGCCACGATCGCCCTGTGCCTCGGCGCCAACCTCGCGCTCTTCGCTGTCGTCGACGCCGTGCTGCTCCGCGCGCTCCCCTTCCCCGCGCCCGAACGCCTCGCCATCCTCTTCAACGCGTATCCTGGAGCCGGTGTCGAGCGCTCCGCCGCCTCGATCGCCAACTACTTCGAGCGCCGTCGCGCGCTCCCCGCCCTCGCCTCCGTCTCGGTCCACCAGGGCGCCAGCTTCATCGTCGGCGACGGCGGCTCGCCCGACCGCGTCGAGGCCGCGCGCGTCTCCCCGGAGTTCTTCGCCACCCTCGGCGTGCCCCTCGCCCTCGGCCGCGCCTTCACCGACGACGAGCTCACCTACCAGACCGACCAGGTCGCCATCCTCACCGACGAGTTCTGGCGCCACCACTTCAAGGCCGATCCCGCCGTCCTCGGCCGCACCTTCCTCAACGACGGACTCGCGATCACCGTGGTCGGCGTCCTGCCTCCGGGTTTCCGCTACCTCTCCAGCCGCGCCCAGTTCTTCCGCCCCGCCGGCCACGACATTGAGGACCGCAAGATCGACCGCCGCCACAACAACAGCTGGCAGATGATCGCCCGCCTCGCCTCCGGCACCTCCCTCGCCGACGCGCAGACGCAGATCGACACCTTCAACACGGGCCTGCTCAAGGACGACCCCGTCGCCCAGCTCGTCAAGGATGTCGGCTTCCACACCACCGTCGCGGGCCTCCACGCCGACCACGTCCGCTCCATCCGTCCCACCCTGCTTCTCCTCCAGGCCGGCGGCGTGTTCCTGCTCGTGATCGGCACGGTCAACCTCGCCAACCTGCTGCTCATCCGCGCCAGCGGCCGTCTGAAGGATCTCGCGGTGCGCCAGGCCCTGGGGGCTCGCCGCCACCATGTTGCCCTCGAGGTGCTGAGCGAGACCGTCCTGCTCACCCTGTTCGGCGGATTGTTCGGCGCCCTGCTCGGATCCCTCGGCATCGATCTGCTCCGGCTTCTCGGCACCGATCAGATGCCCTTGGGCTCCCAGATCGTCTTCGACGGTCGACTCGCCCTCGTCGGCCTCGGCGCCGCGCTCGTCCTCGGCCTCGTGCTCGCGGCTCCGATCATCTGGTACAACCTCCACGCCCGCCTCGCCGCCACGCTCCAGACCGAGACCCGTGGCGGCACCACCACCCGCGCCGCGCTGCGCGTGCGCCACGCCTTCATCGTCGCCCAGATCGCGCTCGCGTTCGTCCTCCTCTCCAGCGCCGGCCTGCTCGGCCGCAGCCTCCAGCAGATCCTCAACACCTCCTCCGGCTTCTCGTCCGACCACGTGCTCAGCGGGCGGATCACCCTGCCCTGGAAGACCTACCAGACGCCCGAGGCCCGCCGCGCCTTCGCCGAACGCCTCCTCCCCGCCCTGCGCGCCATCCCTGGGATCACCGACGCCGCCGTCACCACCGGCCTGCCTTTCACCCAGAACATCAACGACAGCGCCACCGCCATCGAGGACCGACCGACCGAGCCCGGCCGCCCGCTCCGTGCCCACTACATGTCTTCGGTATCCAGCGACTACTGGCGCGCCATGAAGATTCCTCTGCTCCGCGGGCGCCTCCTCGAGGAGAACGACCACCTGCGGAAAGAGCGCGTCTGTGTCGTCGACCAGGCGTTCGCCAACCAGTATTGGCCCGGCGGAGATCCCATCGGGCGCCGCATCGCCCAGGACATCAAGGTCACCGAGGAGAACGCCTGCACCATCGTCGGCGTCGTCGGCGAGGTGAAACAGGGGGCGCTCACCGAGAACAACGGCCACGGCGCGATCTACTTCCCCCTTAGCGGCGCCTTCAGCTTCTCCGTGATCCTGCGCACCGCCCTGCCCCCCGAGGCCCTCGCGCCCGCCGTGCGTCGCGCCATCCTCGAGATCGATCCCGGCCAGCCCATCGACGACCTGCGGCCCCTCCAGGAACGGATCGACGACAGCCTCGTCGCCCACCGCTCGCCCGCGATCCTCGCCGCGCTCTTCTCCTCCGCTGCCCTGTTGCTCGCCGCGCTGGGCACCTACGGCGTGCTCGCCTACGCCGTCGGCCAGCGCCAGCGCGAGATCGGCGTGCGGCTCGCCCTCGGCGCCCAGCCGCGTCAGGTGCTCGGCCAGTTCCTGCGCCAGGGCGCCCTGTTGCTCCTCGCCGGACTGCTCTTCGGCCTCGCCGGCACCTGGGCCTCCGGGCTGGCCATGCGCAACCTGCTCTTCGGGATCGAGCCGATGAACCTCGCCGTCCTCGCCGCGACCGCCGGCGTGCTCGTGGGCGTGGTCTTCTTCGCCCTCTACCTCCCGTCCCGCCGCGCCGCCCGCACCGATCCCATGCTCGCCCTGCGGGCCGACTAGCCGCTTTGCGGAAGTGCCAAGTTCCAAGGAGCAAGTCCCAAGTCGGCGCTCCCGAAACCAGTACCCATTCTTTCCCTTCAGTCTCCGGCACCTGCCACTTGCCACCTGTTACTTGTCACTTCGCCTCCCCCATGCTCCAGGATCTCCGCCTCGCCCTCCGCCAACTCGCCAAATCGCCCGGCTACGCCGCGGTCGTCGTCCTCACCCTCGCCTTCGGCATCGCCGTCAACACGACGATCTTCGGCATCGTGGGAACCTTCTTCTTCCAGCGCATGCAGGTGCCGGAAGCCGACCGGCTCGTGCTCCTCCTCCAGCGCAACCAGGCCTGGAACGCCCCACACGCCATCCCCTTCCCCGATTTCAAGGACTACCGCGAACGCATCCATGGTCTGGAGGCCCTCATCGCCTACACTCCCATGCCCGCCCACCTCGCCGCCGGCGCCGGCGCCCCGCAGCGCGCCTGGATCGAGGTCATGACCCCCAACGCCTTCACGGCGCTCGGCGTGCAACCGCTCCACGGTCGGCTGCTCGTCCCGGCCGACGGCGAAGCGCCCGGCGCCGCGCCGATCGCGGTGCTCTCCCACAGCTGCTGGACGCAACGCTTCGGCGCGGACCCGGCGATCGTCGGCCGCACCGTCCGGCTCAACAACCATCCGTTCACCATCGTCGGCGTCGCGCCGGAGAGTTTCACCGGACTCTCGCCGTTCCTCGCAGTCCATGCCTTCGTCCCCACCGGCGCGCTCGACCGCTTGCGGGCCGACGGCGCCGGAATGCTCGAATGGCGCAGCGCCCCGCTCTGGCGCACCATCGGCAAACTGCGCGCCGGCGTCGCCATCGACACCGTCCGCGCCGAGGTCGAGAGCGTGACCGCCCAGCTCGATCGCGAGAACCCCGACAGCCATCGGGGAGTCTCCGGTGTCCTGATACCCGAATCCCGCGGCCGCCCGGATCCTTCGGTTTCGGAGCTGCTCCCCGTCTTCGCCGCCTTCTTCTTCGGTCAGGTCGTGCTCGTACTCGGCATCGCCTGCGCCAACGTCGCCAATCTCATGCTTGCCCGCGCCGCCACGCGCCAGAAGGAGCTCACCGTCCGCGCGGCGCTCGGGGCGAGCCGGGGCCGGCTCGTGCGGCAGATGCTGGTCGAGAGTCTGCTGCTGGCCGCCATCGCCGGCGCGGTCGGCTGGTTGCTGTCGGACTGGACCGCACCGCTCTTCGGCCGGATCGCGCTGCAAGGCGACATGCCGGTGGCCCAGCCTGCGCCGGCGCTCTGGCCCCAGCGCCTCTTCACCGTGGCGATCTCCCTCGTGGCTGGCTTCGGCAGCGGGCTGTTGCCCGCGCTGCGGGCCTCGCGCTTCGACCTGACCACCCGGTTGCGCGATGGCGCCGGCGCGACCAAACGCCGCCACTGGCTGCGCGACCAGTTCGTGGTCGGCCAAGTCGTCTTCTCGCTCGTGGTGCTCGTCTTCGCCGCGCTGTTCACCCGCAGCCTGCACAACGCCCGCTCGCTCGATGTCGGCTTCCGGTACGAACGCACTCTCACCGCTTCCTTCGACCTTTCGCTCCAGGGCTACACCCACGAACAACGCCGCCAGTTCTGCCGCCAGGCCCTGGAACGACTCCGCGCCCTCCCCGGCGTGGAGGAGGCCACGCTGGCCAGCTGCGTGCCCTTCGACTACGCGATCGGACTGCTCGACATCATCCCCGAGAACGCCGACCGCCCCGACACCTCCGTGGGCACCGGCTACTCCGTCGTGGCTCCCGGCTACGAACGCGCGCTCGGCCTGCGGCGGGTCTCCGGTCGCGTTTTGGAGGATTCGGATACCGAGAACACGCGCCCGGTCGCGGTGGTCAACGCGACGTTCGCCGAGCGCTGCTGGCCGGGCCAGGAACCGCTCGGGCGACGCTTCCAGCCCTGGCGGGGCGGACCGTTCATCGAGGTGGTCGGCGTGGTCGCCACCGCCAAGTACATGATGCTCGCCGAGGCGCCGCGGCCGTTCTTCTACACCCCGCTGGGCCAACGCCTGGAGGAACGCCCCTTCACCCTGCTGATCCGTGCCAAGGGCGACCCCGCCGCACTCTCCCCCACGGTGCGCGGACTGCTCGCCGAACTCGACCCGCACCTGCCGGTCTACGACGTGCGCACCATGGACGAACTCATGGCCAGCAGCATCTTTGCCCTCATGCCGTTGCGCCTGGGCGCCACGCTCGCCGGCGTGCAAGGTGTCATCGGCCTCGGCCTCGCCGTCATGGGGCTGTACGCCGTCGTCGCCTTCGGCGTCAATCAGCGCACCCGCGAGATCGGCCTGCGGATCGCGCTCGGCGCCAGTCCCGCGGCGGTCGTGCGCGAAGTCCTCCGCGACGGACTCCGGCTCGCGCTGCTCGGCACCGCGGTCGGCCTGCTGTGCTCCGTGGCGCTGGGCTTCGTCCTCGCGCAGGTGCTCTTCGGCATGCGTCCGTTCGACCCGTTCGCGCTGCTCGGCGGCGCCGCGCTGCTGCTCGGCGTGGCCGCGTTCGCCTGTTGGTTCCCCGCCCGCCGCGCCACCCGCGTCGACCCGATGGTCGCCCTGCGCGCCGAGTAACGGAGCACCCCAACTCCAGATTTCCGATTCCTCGCCTCTTCCCGCTACTCCTTCCTCCTACTACTACTGCTCCTACTCCTGCTCCTGCTCGGTTCAGAGTTCAGAGTTCAGGGTTCAGGGTTCAGAGTTCGATCCGCCGTTACCGCCGCTCCGCCTCGTTCTCGTTCTCGTTCTCCTACTCGTTCTCTCGCCCGCCATTTAGCCATCAGATCCGTCTCGTCTCCATCCTTCGTCGATCCATCCTCCGCGTATCGGTTTCCTACCAAAAAACCGAGGACGAGAACGAGGACGATTCCCCGCTACCTTTCCCCGCTCTGGCGGCCAAGGCGGTCGGGCGGTGTGGCGTCACCGCTTCGCCCGGCCGCCGTAGCACTCCTCCCGGCCCGCCTCCAGTTCCAGGCTCAGCTCCCGGGCCCGCGCGGCGTGGCCCAGTTCGGCATGGTCCGCCGCCAGACGGGCGCACAGCACGAGCTCGCGCGGGTTGGTCCACCCATGATCTTCGCGCTCGGCGGCAAGCAACTCCTCCCCGCGCCGCACGCTTTCCTCGCGGTGTCCCGCGGCCCACGCGAGGGGCACGAACTGCCGCAGGGCGAAGCGGGTCCTCGCGTTCGCCGTCCCAAGCTTGCTCTCCCGTAACGCCACTGCCTTCGCGCTCGCGCGGTACGCTTCCTCCGCCCGTCCCCGCGCCTCGTGCAGCGCAGCCGCGTGGATGAGAAACCACGTGGCGCTGTCGGACTCGGTCGCACGATTGCGCTCAAACAGGCTCCGCAACTCCTCGTGGTAACGCTCGGCATCATCCCAGCGCTTCCGGGCGATCAGGTTGGAGAACAAATTCGTCCGCATGACGAGCGACGAGACATGCCCGGGCCCTAGGCGGCGCTCGTTCAACTCGATCGCCCGCCGCAACACCGATTCCGCGCCTTCATGATCCCGGCCGGAGTTGGTCAGCACCCAGCCCAAGCAATCGAGGGCCGATTCGAGCAAGTAGGGTTCCGCGGGCTGCAAGCGCTCCGCCTTGGCGACACACTCACGCAACAGAAGCACCGCCTCGTTCTCTCGACCATCACGATACAGCCCGTTGGCGACATCCACCATATCCTGCACATGATCGGCCGAGTCCGAGCCGCGTTCCTGGCGAGAAATCTCCGCCGCCTTCATCCGAAGAACATGCGACTCCCGATAACGCCCCACGGCCGATAGACGGCTCGCCTCGACGCTGTAGCTCTCCCGCAAGTTCTTTGGAGTCTCCAGCCCATGATCCCGCCGTAGCTTGCGGCACAGCAACTCCAGCTCGAGCGCCGCGGAATCCTGGTCGGCGCGCTCGAGCGCCCTCCGCAAGGAGCCCAACCAACTGACTCCCAAGGAGACATCGGGCTCCTTGAGTACCTCGGTTTGGACCCAAGCCACAACCGTCCGCGCTGGCGATTGGTCGCCCATGAGAAAAAGCATCTCGGCCTCGTAGATCGCAGCCTCCACGCGCCGCCAGCGGGCACTTTCGCCGATCGCTTCAGCCTCGGCCTTCACCCGTCGATACTGGACCAACGCATCCTCCCACGCACGCACGGCGGCTAGGGCGTCCGCCACATTCAGACCTTGGTTCGCGCGATCTAGGGGCCGGTCGGCATCCGCCAGCGGCAGCCGCTGCCGCCAAACGCGGGCCGCCGCCAGCGAGTCCTCGCTCCGGCCGGCCTCCCGCAACAGCCGGCACTGGCGCCGCCGCAGCCCGTTCTCCATCCACGGGCAATGCGGCGGGTGCACGAGGATGAAATCGAGGATACGCTCGGCCGTGAGCAGGGCCTCGCCCTTCCGGCCGAGCTCGTCGTAGGCGAGCGCGAGGCGGTACTGCACCTCGATCCGGCCCGCCCACATCTTCTCCTCCAATCCTTGCCACAAACGCGTCGCCCGCTCGCCGTCGGCCAAGGCCTCGGGCCAGCGTTTCAAGCCCTCGTACATCCAACACCGCAACGAGTAGGCATTGCCGGCCATCGCTCGCGACACGCGTTCGTCCCGCTCGATGAGCTCGACCAACTTCTGCGCCACGGGCAGCCCGTCTGCATACCGCCCGGAGTTGCCGGCGGCCGCCACGGTCTCGATCTCCACGGCATACAACTCGAAATCGTCCGGGCGCGGCGGTGGCGCCTCGCGCGCCGCCTTCTCCGCGGCCAGCCGGGCTTCCGTCTCCAGTTGTTCCTGCCGTGCCGCCTCCTGCCGGGCGAGTTCCGCCCGCCGGGCCGCTTCCTCCTTCTTGCGGTGGTCGGACCACCACGCGAACGCGAGGATCGCCACCATGCTCGCGACAAACAGCCGCCCGATGAGCTTGAACGGATTGTCCATGGGAGTTCAGAGCTTCGAGTTGGTGCCGGACGGCGGCAGGTCGGGCGGCGGGGCGAACAAGCCAGGATCGGGCAGCTCGTCGAGACGCAGGTCCGCCAACCGCCAGCGGCCCACCTCTACGCCCTCCTTCACCGCGATCACTTCGCTTGGCCACAGGTGCCCGTCGACCTCGCGGTAGTCCCGGTTCACCTGCACCTCGCCGGCGCCATCCGCGTTCCATCGCGCCAACACCCGGCCAGTCTCCCGGTCGATCCGCACATAAGCCACCGGCCGGCCGCCCTCGGAGACCTCGATCAGGTGCTGTCCTTCCGCCTTCGGCGACTCGTCCCGCAACGTGAGCTCGTAGCCGAGCCGCGCCGGTTTCAGCAACGGGTCGTGGCAGGCCGACAACGCCGCGCGCCGCAGCCCTCGCTCGGCCTCCGGCGGTAAGGGAAGCATCATCCGCTCGCCTCCGGTTCTCTGCGCGTAAGCCCATACGGCAGCACCATCAGTGCCCTGCACGATCCGCAACTCCCCGGTCAGCACCTCGATCCGCAGGCTGCGCGGCGCCCTGGCGTACACCAAACGTACCGACTCCTCGGCGCCGCGCTCCTGCACCCCGATTTCCACGAAGCCGGTCAACTCCGCGGTCGCGACGCCGCCCAAAGCCTGCCGATAGGATGCCAGGACCGCGCGCAGCTCGCCGCCGGCAGCCTCGCCCTCCTGCGCCGCAGGCGCGCACGGCCCGGCCAACGCCAGCCCGATCGCCAATCCAAGTCGCCCAAGCCCGATGACTCCCTCCATGGGCCGAGTTCTGGAGACCCCGCCCGGCCCCGTCACTCTCGAAGCGCCGAGGATCTTGCCCGCGAGGATTCTCACGAAAGTTTTCATGCCCCGGACGCGGTTCCAGCCTCCCACCTACTCTCCTGCTCCTGCTCGGTTCAGAGTTCAGGGTTCAGGGTTTAGGGTTTAGGGTTCGATCCGCCGTTACCGCCGCTCCGCCTCGTTCTCGTTCTCCTACTCGTTCTCGTTCTCTCGCCCGCCATTTTGCCATCAGATCCGTCTCTTCTCCATCCTTCGTCGATCCATCCTCCGCGTATCCGTCTTCTATCCGAAAACCGAGAACGAGAACGAGGACGAGGACGAGAACGAGAACGATTCGGAGAAAGGATTCTGCCACCCGATCGCCATTCGCCTCCGACCTACGGCCCTTCCACCACCGCGGCGGTCACGTTCGTCCCGGCGTCGTCGACCAAGTCGCCGCGGATGGCGCCGGCCGGCGCGCCGCGCCCGCAGGAGTCTTGCCCCGCGCCCAACTGCAGCCTGGCCAGTCCCCGCACGGTCAACCACTCGCCATTGGGCTGCGCCAGCGTGCCCCCGGCGATCTTGAGCGTCACCGTTCCTCCGGCACCAAAGTACAAGTACGGAAGCGCCGTGCCGGAGGCCGCGATCTCGTGGACCACCCCGAGGCTACCGAGCGCCCCGACCTCCGGCGCGAGCACTCCCGTGTACCCGGTGGCCGAGCGGTACAGGACATTGCCCTGGTGGATGCCTCCCAAGCGTCCATCAGTGCTAAGGATCCCGGCCGCCGCGACCTCGGCCCACCCGGCGTAGTTGACCTCTGGTCGCGTCACCCCGGGGTTGGTCGCGGTCCCGACCGAGTAGATCGTGAAGTGGGTGCTCTCGTCCGCACCGGCGAGGATCACGGTGGGCTTCCCTTTCATGTAGGCGATGCCGCTCTGGTTGTAGAGCGCCGGCGGCACCGGCCCCTGCGGATCCGCCAACACCACGGTGATGGCGCCCGCGCCCGACATCTCCACCTGAACGATGCTGTCGTTGGGATCGAGGAACGACATCCGCGCGATCTCGCCGGGATCCGCCGTGAAGGTGCCGGCCACCCCCGTAAGCAAAAATTGGTCATAGGTCGCACCGTTGAGGTGGCGGATATCCTGCCACTCGGCGCGAGTCTCCACGCTCCCGGCCGTGCGCGCACCGGCGGCCGGCAACACGCCCAGGATCGCCGGCCGCGAGAGGACGCTCGCGCCGGTGCCGTCGGTGACGATCACGTCGTAAAAGCCGGCGTCCGCCGGCGCCACCACCGTCCGGCTCAGGACCCCGTCGTTCCCGCCGGAGACGAGTTGCCCGTCCTTGAACCAATCGAAACGCAACGGCGCCGCGCCGCTCGCGGTCGCGATCAGCCGTCCCTCCACGCCGGCGCGCACCGTCGTGTTGAGGGGGGATTGGTCCAGCGCCGGGCGAACCGTCGCGGGAACCACGCGAATCCCGACCGCCCGGACCAGGGTCGCGTTCTCCGCATCGGTCACCGTGAGCCGGAAACCGCCGAGCACTTCATCCGCCGCCCCGGCGGTGAAGCGCGCCGTCCGCCCGTCGCCGAGGAACTGGACAGTGCCGCTGACGGCGTCGGACACGGCGAACTGCGGCGCGGCGGTGAACCCGCGCGCAAGCGCCGCCAGGTCGATGTCGACGGTGCCGCCGGCCGGGCAGTCGAAGTGCGGCGCGGCCATCCACGCCAGATAGTCGTCGAGCTCGGTGTAGCCGTCGCGATCGAGGTCACGGTTGGCGTCCGAGAAGTCGCCCACGGCCGAGGCCGGCGCGAGGCCGCGCACGCGTTCCCACCAGTTGGGCAGGCCGTCGTGATCGGTGTCCCAGTCGGCTGGTCGCCGCACCGCGGGATAGTTCTCCCAACCGCCCACGTCGGCCTCGTTGTCGGGCAGGCCGGGCTTGCCGGTCACGCTGCCACGATAGGCGAAGGTGCCGTCGCGCGTCTCCACGATCATCCGCGCGTCGTGATCGTCGATCGCCGGCTGGGTGCAACCGACGTCGGACAACACGTGCTTGAACGCGTCGCGTGCCGAATGTGTGGTGACATGCGAGGCGAAGAACGGGATCGCCACGAAGTTCTCGTAGGTCGGCAGGCTGCCGGTGCCGCGCGACGCGGTGCGACCCGCGCTCTGGTTGGTCTCGTCGAACCAGCCGGGCATGACATTGCCGGCGAAAAAGTACCGCTGCATCCCCGGAAACGCATCGTACTGGGCGTTGAGCGCGACGAAGACGTCGCTGGCCGGACCGGGCTTGTAGTAGTTCGCGACGAAATTCACCTCCATCGCGCCGCCATCGGTCGTGCGATGCCCCCAGTTGTAGACCACGTTGTTGGTGAGATCGAGGCGCCCCGCGAACGTCCCCGCGGCGTCGAGGCCGCCCGCCAGCGACCAGTTGCGCCCGTGGCAATGCGCCAGGAGGTTGTGGTGGAAACTGCCGATGTCGCCGCCGATGCTGGCCGCGTACCCGTGCTCGGACCCGTCCAGCCGGTCGAGGAACACGTAGTTGGGATGTTTCGCCTTGTTCAGGGCCTCGGAGATCAGCGTGCGCTGCAACGTGATGTTCTTGGCCGCGCGCGAGCTGAACGCCTCGTCGATCGTCCAACTGACCGAGCAGTGGTCGAGGATGCAGTGTTCGCTGCCCTGCATGCCCAGACCGTCGACCGCCACCGCCACCTCCGCGGACACCGGCGCGCCGGGGCGTCCGTCGGCGTATTCGGAGATCATGACTGTCTGGAGGGTTCGGCCGGGCCGGGAGCGGAGATGCCGGATCACGACATCGCGCGCGCCGCTTAGGCCGAGCGGCCAGGTGCGCAGGCAAACGCCCTTCCCCGGCGCCGTCTGCCCGGCGATCGTGACGAAGGAGTCCGCCACCGTCAGGCGTGAGCGCAACGTGAGCAGCCCGCCCACCGCGAAGACGATCGTGCGCGGGCCGACCTCTTCCTCGACCGCCCAGCGCAGCGTGCCGGGAATCGGCGCCTCGCTCGGGAGATAGTCCGCCAGCGAGGTGACCTCGACCACCCGCCCGTCGCGGCCACCGCGGGCGAAACGCCCCCAGCCCTCGGCCCCCGGGAACGCCAGGTGCCGCGGCCGGAAACTCCACAGGTTGCCCGGGGTCGCGTTGCCCAGCGCATCCACCTCGTCGACCCGCCAGTAATAGGTGCGATGACTGTCGAGCCCCGTGAGCGCGAAGCTCGTGGCGGCGAGAGGTTGGTTGCCCCGGAATTCGGGGCTCGCCCGGTTCGCCGCCCGGACAGCCGCAGCCTCGAAGCCGACATAGACATCGTGCGACACCGCCATTCCCGCCAGGTCGGCGCTCCAGGAGAGCACCACGCCGCCGGCGTCGGCGTCGACATGGCCGTCACCGTCGGCCGGTGACGGCGTTTGGGCCACGCGCGTGGCATTCGGCGTGTCGATCTCGAAGCCGTTGAGCGGCACGTTGCGGACCGCGGCCCCTTCGGCGTCGGGCCGCGCCGCGAAGAGGATCGTGGTGGTAGTGGCGGGCCCCGCCACTTCGAACGCCACGTAGGCGATCGTCGCCGCGGCGTTGGTCGCGGCCCGCACGCTCGGGCGAAGACCGGCGAGCGCGGGTGCGCCGTTCACCGCGATGTCGATCGGGCCGAGGCTGTCAGGCGCGAGCGCATCCCAGGCGTTGTGGTAGGTCAGCAGCGTGTGCCGGCCCGCCGCCAACCCGGTGATCGTCATCTCGATCTGCCCGCCGCCGGCGAAGTCCGCCGGGGCGACCGTGAGGCCGTCGCTCACCAGTTTCGCCGTGCCCTGGGCGCCGACCTGATACCAGTTGCTGAGCAACCCGGTACCGCCCCGCGCCTGGGAAAGCGCCGTCTGGGCAAACGAGACGGTCACGACCTCGCCGGTCGCGGTGGTGAAGGTCTTCGTGATCGTCGTGCTTCCCGTCGCCGCCCCGCCGGTGGTGTCGGCACTCCACTTGGCGAAGCCCGTCTCGGTGACGGAGTCGTAGTTCTTGCTGTCGCGGTTGATGTCGACCTTCAGCTCGCCGGCTCCCGCGCCGACCGGGCGTCCCAAGGCGAGACCGATCGCGACGACGAGGAGGCCCACACGACGCGGGCGCGGGAAGAAGCGGAGCGAAAGCATGTTCATGGCGATCCAGCGGAGACGACCGACGAGGTGGGGCGACGGCAGAGAATGCTCCGCGCCGCCCCATGGCGAACCCGGCGGCATGTTCATCGTTGACCGTTTGCCGCGGGCGGCCCCTTGACTCGCCCGCCCCCGGCTTCCACCCTCCGACCTCGTCTTCCCGACCTTACATTCCCTCCAATCCACGACTCCCATGTCCGAGAACATCGCCCACCTGACCGCCGCCACTTTCGAAGAGACCATCGCCAAGTCCGCCACGCCCATCCTGGTCGATTTTTGGGCCCCGTGGTGCGGACCCTGCAAGGCCATCGCCCCGATCCTCGAGGAGCTCAGCAAGGACCTCGCGGGCAAGCTGACGATCGCCAAGGTCAACGTGGATGAAGCCGGCGAGATCGCCGCCAAGTTCGGCATCCGCGCGATTCCGACGATGATCCTGTTCAAGGGCGGCCAAGTCGCCGACACCTACGTGGGCCTGTTGGACAAGGCCACCCTGCGCGCGAAGGTCGCGGTGAAGCTCTGAGGCGCTTCCACATCCCCGCCCCTCCGCTCCTCTCCTCTTTTCGGCCGGCCGCATTCGCGGCCGGCTTTTTTGTCGTCATTTGCGCCTTCCGAGTGGATCGCACGAGCGCCAAGCTTCATTTGCTCGCCCCATTGTCTGCCCTCCTCTCGGCACCGCCGCGGCAAATGTCTCGGGCAAGACCGACGAAAGTTGAAGCGCAGCAATTTTGAACACCCATCAGTACCCGACCCGCAGAATGAATGACTCTCCTTCCGACACCCAAAGGTGTCCCGTCTGCGGCATCGAACAACCGCGCAATCCCCGCTATCCGCGTTATCTTTGCCCGGTGTGTGCCGGTCAGGCAGTCGACGAAACCGGACGTGCGTTGGTCTTTGGCAATGTGGACTTCTCCGAAGGTGAGCCGGCCAACTGGGAGGGCTTTCTGGCCCGCTACGCCGACACCAACGAGGCGCGTGATTCCCACGTCTGCTATGTTCGCGGGATCCGCTGTTGGGCCGAGGAAGCCCGATTTGGGGGCATCGTGATCCAAACAGAACAGTGACTCGGGGCGCAGACGGCGCGTCGGCAAGCGACGGCCCTACACCACCTGCGGTGGCGAACCGTGCGCGAGCCCTACGTGGCGCAGGCCTCCCCGTCTGCGGGGTCGAACTTCGCCGGCACGGAGGCCGGCACCACGGTCGGACCGTATCCACACCCCGCTCCTCACCACCCGCTCCTCGCTACTTCGTCTCCGGCGCCGGCACGGAGTTGCGGCCTTCCACCTTCTTCGCCGGGATGATCGAGACGCGCTCGAACACGACCGTGCCGGCGCCCCACAGCACCTCGGCCTGCTCCACCCCGCCGAACTCGCAGTCGCGGAAACGGATGCCGTCGATCGTGGCGCCGGGGAAACCGCGCACATGGAGCACGCGCGGGCTCGCCGACGAGCGCACGTTCTCCATCTGCACGTTGCGCACCGTGGGCATGAACGAGCCCTTCGCGCCCTCCTGATAGAGCAGATCGATCGTGAGCACCGCCTCGCCCACGCGGCCGATCGTCACGTTGCGCATGAAGACATTCTCCAGCACGCCGCCGCGCACCGCGTTGCTCTTGAACCGCAGCGCGCGGTCGAGGTTGGGGCTGTCCATCGTGCAGTTCTCGACGAAGACGTTGCGGATGCCGCCGCTGCACTCGGAGCCGAGCACCACGCCGCCGTGGCCGTCCTTCATCGTGCAGTTGCGCACCACGATGTTCTCGCTCGGCACGCCCACGCGCCGGCCGTCGTTGTTGCGGCCCGACTTGATCGCGATGCAGTCGTCGCCCGTATTGAAGACACAGTCCTCGATCAGCACGTCGCGCGACGACTCGGGGTCGCAGCCGTCGTTGTTGCCGCCGTGGCTATCGACCGTGACGCCGCGAACGGTCACGTTGCGGCAGAGCACGGGGTTGATCACCCACATCGGCGAGCGGACGACGGTCACGCCCTCGATCAGGATATTCCGGCACCGGTAGGGCTGGATGAAGTTCGGGCGGAGAAACGCGCCGTCGCCGAACACGCGCTCGGCCACCGGCACGCCCGCCTCGCCCATCTTCACCAGACGGTCGCGCGCCGCCGCCTGCTTTTGCGGCCGGTCGCCCTTGCGGTTCCAGCTCCACCACCCCTCGCGCTCCGCCCCGCCGTCGAGCGTGCCCTTGCCGGTGATGGCGATGCTCTCCTGCTCCCACGCGTAGATCAGTGGCGAGAAGTTCAGGCACTCGATGCCCTCCCATCGCGTGTGAACAATCGGATACTTCGCCGGATCGAACACCCAGCGCAGCGTCGCGCCCTCGCTCACGTAGAGGTTCACGTTGCTCTTGAGCTGGATCGCGCCGGTGAGCCACTCGCCCGCCGGCACCACGACGCGGCCGCCACCGGCACCGTGGCAGGCCTCGATCGCCGCGCGGATCGCCGCCGACGCATCGGCGCCCGGCTTCGCACCGAAATCGGTGATCGGGAAATCCCGCGCGGGAAACGTCGGCGCCACGATGCGCGCGAGCACCGCCGGATAATCGCTCCAGCCGCGCGCGCCGACCGCGGCCGCCGCAGCGCCGTCCTCACCGCGCTCGAGCAACTGTTGCACCTCGAGCCCGGCACGGATGAACGGGCCAACCCCCTTTTGGTCGTTATCGATGATCCGTTCGCTGACGTAGTATTCAAACGACCCGTCGCGCGGCCGGCCCTTCGAAGTCGTGTAGCCGAGGCCGGCGACCTCGCAACACCGGGTGAGCTTGACCGAGCCGTCGGCGTCGGTGCGGATCAGCTCCCGGATGATGCCCGCATAGCCCTTCCGCACCGCGGGCAGGTACTGTTCGCGGGAGAGGTAGCCGCGGTTGATGCCCTTCGCCAGGGCGTAGACGAACATGCTGGAGGCCGTGGCCTCGAGGTAGTTGCCCTCGCGTTTGCCCTGGTCGAGCACCTGCCACCACAGACCGGTTTCCGGATCCTGCCAGCGCACGATGCCGTCGGCCACGCGTCGCAGGATGGCGTTGACCTGCTCTACCTCGGGATGGGTGGGCGGCAGAAAATCGAGGGTGTCGACCAGCGCCATCGCGTACCAGCCCTCGGCGCGGCCCCAGAAATTGGGCGAGCAACCGGTCGTCTTGTCGGCCCAAGGCTGCGCGCGCTTCTCGTCCCAGGCATGATAGTGCAGGCCGCTCTTGGAATCGTACGCGTGCGCATCCATCAGCACGAGCTGCCGGGCCGCCTCGTCGAACAGCGCCGGCTCCGCGAAGACCTGGCCGTACTGCGCGAGGAACGGCGCCGCCATGAACAGACCGTCAAGCCACATCTGGTACGGGTAGCGCTGCTTGTGCCAGTAGCCGCCTTCGCTCGTGCGCGGGTGCTGCTGCATCTGCGCGCGCAGCGTCGCCAGCGCCGTGCGGTACTTGTCGTCGCGCACGCCCTTCTCCCAGAGCCGGAGCAGCACCTTGCCCGGCGGGATCAGGTCGATGTTGTAGTCCTCCATCCGGTAGGTCGCGATCGAGCCGTCGGAGCCGACGAACGAGGTGGCCGTCTGCGCGCCGTAGTCGGCATACGCGGTCTGCCCGGTGCGGTCCGCGAGCTCCAGCAGCGCGAGCCCGAAGAGCGAGGTGACGTAGTTCCAGTTCGCCTTCGGTCGGCTGCCGCCGTGGAACAGCGTGTCGCCCCTGCGCGCCATGTCCGAGTCCGCCATCCGGCGGGACCACTCCAGCGGCGTCGCCCCGCCGAATTCGGGCACGGCCGGCTCGGCCCGCAACACGGGTACAAGCAGGGCCAGGCCGACGACAACCAGCGAGCGGAGGGAGTATCTTTTCATCATGAAATGGAGTTCGGGACGGAAACAGGGTCGGCGCTCAGCGCACCAGCGTCGCGGCCATCAGGCCGATCACGACCTCGTTGGCGAGCGCGCGCACGGTGAGCGACCGCAGCTCGCGATCGGATCGTAACGGAAGCGCGAGCACCGTCGCGGCGCCGCCGGGGATCCGGCCCCCGCGGCCCTTGAACGCGGGAAACTCAAGCCGGCGCACCTCGCCGGTCCGCAGATCCACGCGCGCGGGCAGCGGTCCGGGCCGCCGGAACTGGTAGTCGTCAATGAAGTAGTCCTGCTCGATCGGCCACCAGTTGGTCGGGTTCTCCAGCGCGAGCCGCTCGCTCGTACCGTCGGCGTAGGCGACGACCACCTCGCCGTTGTCGAAACGGCTCTGCATGTGGTTGGTCGAGCCGGCGAGGAGCAGGAACACGCTGTGCGCGCGCCCCGCGAGCGGCACGCTCGCCTCCCGCGGGTAGTTGTCCCACTGCGAGACGAACACGACGTTGGCTGCCTCGGGTGCGCCGGGCGTGGCGAGCGGCACGCCATTGGGCAGGAGAATCCGTCCGCCATTGCGCGCCGCCGCGGCGCGCAGGCCGGCATCGTCGATCTCGGCCGTGGCGTTCATCCCGCCGGCCCAGCCGCCGATGCCCTGCTTGGGCAGGGCCAGCGACACGAACGGCGAACGCGGCGAGCGGTATTCGTTGCGGAAGATCTGCGTGACGCGGTCGTTGAACACACCGCCGAGCTCCACGCTCTCGCAGCGCGCCCCCGCGGGCAGCTCCGGCCAGGCGCAGCCATCAAGCGGCGGTCCCGCGCCAACCTCCGGCGCCTGCGGCCAAACAGCGCCGTCGTCGGTCGGCAACAGCCAGCGCATCGCGCCCTGCTCCACCGGCACGAACTTCACCGCCGGACCCGGGTTCGCCGCCACGGCGGGCACGGCGATCGGCGCCCCGGCCCACGTCACCTGTACTTCGTGACGGTGCCCGGCCGGGCTGCGGATCTCAATGCGGGGCCGTCCGATGGCGTCCGCCACCGGCGCCCAAGACGCGCCATCGCCGTTGACCTCGAGCGAGCCGACCCGCTCCCCGCGCGCCGGAATCTCGAAGCGCAACGCCAGCGGTGCCCCGAAGCGCTGGGTGATCACATAGTGGTCGGTGGCGCCGTTGCGCGTGAACCGCACCGAGAAATCCGGATGCCGCAGGCTCGCGTGCTCCCACTCGGCCGGGAAGCCGGGCCGCACGCGCAGCTCGCCCGCGATCACATTCGGCTGCACGCCGAACAGCCCCTCGACGAGCGTCCGCGCGAGCACGCCCGAACCGTCGGCGAAGTCGCGCTGCGACTCCCGGCGATAGACGTCGAGGTACGACATCGAGCCGACGTTGCCCGGGGCGATCCCCATGTACATCGCAGCCGTGAGCGCGCTCTTCGTGAGGCGCCAGGCCTCCTCCGGCCGACCGGCCTGCCAGTAGCCGAGCGCGGTGTGTACGATCTCGCCCATCACCACGTTGTTGATCGACCACGTGTACGGCATCCAGTTCGTCGTCGAAATGACCTCGAGCCCCGGCGGCACGCCCGGCCCGCGCACGGGCAGGCGCGGGATCTCGGCGTCGACCTTGCGCGTCATCGCCCAGGCCTCGCGCGGGTTCGGCACGGCCGAATCGATCGTGTGGTAGAACGTCCACACCGCCGCGCTCGGGTGCACGCGCTGGAGGCCGAGCAGATCCTTCGACTCACCGAAGCCGCCGCGGCCGGGCAACCACAGGAGCTCGCGCATCGCGCGCGCGATCAACGCGGCCTCCGCCTCGTACGGCGCCGGATCGCGGCCCAGCCAGCGGGCGAGCCGCGCCGCCTCGGCGTTGTGGAAGAAATTGTACGCACTCGCGTGCGCGGTGCCGCCACCGTGGTACTGCAGGTCGTCGCTCGCCCAGATCGCGGCGTACGCCTCGTAGAGCGGCAGCTTCTCGGGGCCAAACTCCCGGCGGAAGAGCCGCCGCTCCCACGCCAGATGCCGCTCGATCACCGGCCACATCTGCTCCGCAAACGCCCGGTCCCCGGTCCACCGCAGGTGCCGGAACAGCGCGTCGATCGCGACAAGGTTCATGTCGTAGTGCGACTGCGACATGTCGCCGTTGCTGTGGAGCCCGGCCTCGTTGCGGGCGAAGTTCGCGGCCTCGTCGGCCGGCGGAAGCGCCGCGGGGATCGGCGCGGTGTTCTGCCGGCCGGTCCAGTACGTGAAATTCCGTTGCGCGCGATCGTGCCAGCCGAGCGCGTCGAGCGCATAGGGCCCGCGCCAGCCCAGCAGTCGGGTGCGCCAGGCGATCGCGCCATGCATGATCGCCTGCTGCGGCTCGTCCCACGCGGCATCGGCCGCGACATTCAGCGCCCCGACCGCCGTATCGAGGAAGGCATCCGGCGTCTTCACCGCGACGCGCTCGCGCAACTGCCGGAAATGGCGCTCCGCCTCGGCGAAGCGACCGGGCAACTCAGCCGCGGTGTAGGCCGCAGCGGGGGCATGGGACACCGCCACCGCCTTCGCCTCCGGCGCGGCCGTCGTCACGGCGCGGTAGATCTCGAGGTCGTCCGCGCCGGTGCCCGCCGCCTGCGCGGCGACCCGTTGCAGCGCGAGATACAACGGACGGCGCGACACAAGGCCGACGCGACCGACGACCACCGGCGCCGCCGGTTCGCGGGAAGCGTTCGCCAACAACGCCGCAGGATCGCCCCAGCCCGCGGCGTCGCCCACCGCAAGCACCGCGCCGTCCGGCATCGTGCCCGCGATCGTCGCCTTCGGCGCACGCAGCCGGAACCCGGTGCCGGAAATCTCGATGCGGTTGTCCTGACAAAACTCCGGGCGCAACTGGAACCACTCGCCGATCGGCACCCTCTCCGTGCCGATGTCGCCGTCGCGCCGGCCGCGCTGGCCGTTCACGCCGCCGAAGGCCCAGACCAGCTCCACCTCCGGCGTCGGCGTCGCACCACTCTCGGACACCAGCTCGGCGCGCACGATCAGCCCCTCCGCCGCCACCGGCGCCACGGCCGCCAGGCGGAGAACACAACCTTCGCCCAGCAACGAATCGCGAATCTCGTACCGCAGCTCGCCGGGCCGGTAGCGCGTCTCGATGTGCGCGGCGGCCTGCAACCATTTCGCGCCCGCCGCGGTGCGCAGGCCGAGCCGCAGGTTGCCGCCGCGACCGGGCAGGTAGAGCACGAACTCCGGCCGGTCGCCACCGTCGACGCGAAACGCGGTGTTCCCGCCGTAGAGCGAGCGGTTGAAGAACTCCGTGCCGTTCTCGATCACGAAGTCCGCGCCCTCCGGCCGGTAGCGCAATGGCCGCTCCAAGTTGTCGACCAAGTTCGGCGTGAAGCGCTGGGCGCTCGGCGCTTCGGCACCGGCCGAAGACACGAGAGCGGCGAGAACGAGGGCGGTGGCGAACAGGCGAGGCATGGGGAATCCGGTTGGACGAGAGGGGCCGCGAAGACCCGGGGGCGCGGTCTTCGTGTCGGAAGCCAGCGTGGATTCACCGGCGAGACAAGACCAACCGCCCCCGCCGCCGGCCTTCCGTTTCAGACCGTCTGAAATGCATCGCCTCGCGGCGCCCGCCGCGGAGCCTAGCTCTCGGTGCGTCTCGCGCCCCAGCGGCCCGCGCACGCTCCGCCACACTCCCCGCCCCGTCCCGCCCATGAAGCTTCCCCTCCTCTCGCTCGTCTGCGTCGCCACCGCGCTCGTGCTCGTTGCGCCGACGGCCGCGGCCGACACCGCGCCCGCGCCGATCGACCGCGCCGCGCTGGTCGCGCGCCATGCGGTGCACGTGGCGCGCGTCGATCCGGAGAGCCCACTCAGCGTGGGCAACGGCGACTTCGCGTTCACGGTCGACGTCACCGGCCTCCAA
The DNA here is from genome assembly GCA_023446735.1 of Verrucomicrobiota bacterium. Lineage (GTDB taxonomy): Bacteria > Verrucomicrobiota > Verrucomicrobiia > Opitutales > Opitutaceae > CAJCBL01. The sequence goes on along the minus strand of JAEXPQ010000020.1, from coordinate 10,460 downwards.
TCATTGGAGACGATCTACCACGAGGAGGGCATCCCGCTCGAGACGCTCTCCACGTGGGCGTGGCACGCGTTCCCCAACCCCGCGGGGCTCAAGCTCGAGGACGCGACGAAGGAGTACGATTTCCACGGCCGCAAGATCCGCTTCGCCGGGCTCCAGAACAGCCCCGCCGGGGCGTACTTCCGCGAGAATCCGCACCCGATCCCGCTCGGCCAGATCAGCTTCATTCTCGAGGGCCGCCCGCTCGAACCCGCCGATCTCGGCGCCATCGCCCAGACGCTCGACCTGTGGACGGGCGTCGTCCGCAGCACCTACACCCTCGCCGGCCAGCCGGTCGTGGTCGAGACCGTGGCGCACGCCGACCGCAGCGCGCTGGCGGCGCGCATCGAGTCGCCGCTGCTGCAGACTGGTGCGCTGCAGGTGCGTTTCCGTTTCCCGTATTCGTACCAGTCGGCCACGCGCAACAAGCCGCCGCTGGACTGGACCAAGGCCGACCGCCACCGCACCGCGCTGGTGCGCGACGAGCCGCAGTTCCGCCAGCTCGTCCGCACGCTCGACGACAGCCGCTACGCCGTGAGCCTGAGCACCGAGGGCGCGACAATGTTCACCGATGCCGCGCCGCACGACTTCCGGCTCGGCGCCGCCGGCGCGGGCACGCTCGCCTTCGCCTGCGAGTTCACCGCCGCGGCGGAAACGGCGGCACCGCTCGGGTTCGCGGACACGCGCGCCGCCAGCGCCCGCGCCTGGGCAGACTACTGGACGAAGGGCGCCGCCCTCGACCTCTCCGGCAGCACCGATCCGCGCGCCGCGGAGCTCGAGCGCCGGGTCGTGCTTTCGCAGTACCTCGTGAAGATCAACTACGCCGGCGCCATGCCGCCCGCCGAGGACGGCCTGACGAACATCACGTGGTTCGGGAAGCACAACTCCGAGATGTACTACTGGCACGCGGCGCACTTCCACGCCTGGGGGCGCACGGAGCTGATCGAGAAGGGACTGGCCTGGTACCAGCGCATCCTGCCTCTCGGCAAGGCCGAGGCCGCCGCGCAGGGCTTCGACGGCGTGCGCTGGCCGAAGATGGCCGGAATCGACGGTCGCCCCTCCCCGGGCGGCATCAATCCGTTCATCATCTGGAACCAGCCCAACCCGATCGCCCTCTGCGAGCTCGTCTACCGCGCCAACCCCGAGCGCGCCACGCTCGAGCGGTACCAGGACATCGTGTTCGAGTCCGCCAAGTTCCTCGCCTCGTTCGCGCACCTCGACGCGGCGACCGGCCGCTACGTGCTCGGGCCGCCGATCAAGAACGTGAGCGAGAAGTCCGGCGAGAACCTCACGCAGAACCCCACCTTCGAACTCGCGTACTGGTACTACGGATTGCAGGTGGCCCAACGTTGGCGCGCCCGGCTCGGCCTCGCCCCCGAACCGAAGTGGGACGACATCCTCCAGCGCCTCTCCAAGCTGCCCGTGCGCGACGGGCGCTACGTCGAGATCGAGACCGCCCCGGAGATGTTCGACTCCGAGGAACTCCCGCTGCCGACCTCCATGCTGATGATCCTCGGCTTCATGCCGCAGACCGACATCGTCGATCCCGAGACAGTGCGCCGTACCTTCGTCGAAGTGACCCGCCGCAACGGCATCGAGCGCTGGGTGAGCTGGGCGATGGGCCAGGGCGCCCTCACCGCCGCCCGCCTCGGCGATCCGGAGACGGCCGTGACGATCCTCACCAGCCAGGCCCGGGCCGCGCGTTTCATGAACAACGGCCACGTCCGCCGCCCCAAGGAACCCGACGGCTGCCCGGCCTACCTGCCCGTGAACGCCTCGTTGCTGCTCGCCGTGGGCACCATGGCGGGCGGCTGGGACAGCGCCCCCGCGGGCCCTGCCCCCGGTTTCCCGAAGGACGGCCGCTGGATCGTGCGCGCCGAAGGTTTCAACCGGATGCCGTAGGGGACCCGCCGCCAAACGACGAAGCCGCGGCCTTGTCGGCAGCGTGCTTGCACGCGCTCCGAAGCGCGGGAGCCGGCAGGCCGGCCTGCGCGGCGATCGAGCCGCCGCGCCCGCCCCAGCTCAGGTCGCCGCCGCCGGCAGCGTCGGCCCCTCGACCCAGCGCGCCGGCACCGTGGTGTTGTGCGGCACCGCGGGGATGCCGTATTCGTTGCGGTGCAACTGACTCACCACGACGTCGATTCCGCAGACGCCGATCTGGAACGGCTGGAGATCGAGCCCGGCGGCCGGCGTGTCGTTGAGGCCGAGGTTGAGGCAACAGAATCCGTGGGTCTCCGGCACGCGCGCCCCGCACTTCCGCATCCAGGCGACGAACTCGGTGCGATGCCCGAGCACCACGTCGGGTTGGTGCCGGCGGAACCACGCGCCGAAGGCCGCCTCATCGAGCTTGGGCATCAACAGGGGCGGCACCCGGCCCTGTTTCTTCCCCAGCGACACCTCGGCGAGATACGCCGCCAACCAGCGGTTCTGCACCCGACTGCTGTCCTGCTCCAGCAGCACCAGCCCGGGCCGGCGGTACCCGAGCGCGCGCAGGTGCTCGAGCGCCAGCACCATCGCCCGCGGATGGTCCGGACACACGGAGTGCAACGCCGGCCGGTCGATCAGGTAGTCCACATAGACCCCGGCGTACTTCGACCAGTCGAGCAGCCGGAAGTCCGGCCGTCCCCACGCCGGCATGATCATCACCCCGCGGATTCCGCGGGAGTGCAGAATCGTGTCGAGCCGGTGGACCGAGACCCCCGGGGAGCCGACAAGAAACCGCTCCAGCTTGAATCCGAGGTGATCGGCTCGCTCCGCCGCCCCGGCCAAGAGATCGTGCCAATAGGGCCCCGGAAACTGCGGCCGCGTGGGCTCGTCGAGACTCACCACCGCCAGCACGCCATGAAAAGCCGAGAGCCGGGTGCGCCGCACCTCGCCTAGCACCGAGCTCGCCAGCGGGTTGAAACGGTAGCCGACCTCGCGGGCATGCTCCTGCACCCGCGCGCGCGTGTCCGCCCGTACCCGGGGGAGATCCCGCAAGGCGTCGGACACGGTGGTGCGCGACAGCCCGAGGGCGCGGGCCATGCTCCGCATGGTGGGTCGGGGATCGTCTTTCACCTGGGCGAAAGCAAAGGCCAGACCGGGCCGAAGCCGAGCTCGGCGAATTCTGACGGAACGAATCGCGCCGGGTCGATCTGCTGTCGCGCGCCGCCCACACTCCGGCTGCGACGACGGCTCCGGCCGCTCGTCGGTTGCAACCCCCTCCGGTCCGCCCCAGCCGACCGCCTCAAAACCCTCAGCTCGCATGAAGACGTCCCCATTCCCAACCCGCCGACTGGTGTTGTCCGCCGCCCTGTTGACCCTCGCCGCCTCCGCCACTTCCCCCGCCCGGGCGCAGCAGGCGCAACCCTCCGCCGCCGTCCCCCCCACCGAACCGGAGAAGGAGGAAGTGGTCGTGCTTTCTCCCTTCGAGGTCAACGGCGCCAACGACCAGGGCTACCAGGCCCTCTCGACCCTCTCCGGCACCCGCCTCAACTCGGCCCTCGAGGACCTGGCGGCCTCCATCTCGGTCGTCACCAAACAACAACTGCTCGACACCGCCTCGACCGACATCAACGACGTGTTCCGGTACGAGCTGAACACCGAGGGCATCTACCAGTACACCGACTACACCCTCGATCGCGGCAAGGTCTCCGACAACGTCTCGAGCAATCCCAACGGCGCCAACCGCATGCGCGGCCTCACCTCCGCCAACATCGCGCTCGACGGGTTCGGCTCCAGCCTGCCGATCGACACCTACAACATCGACGCCGTCGAGATCTCCCGCGGCCCCAACTCCAACATCTTCGGCCTCGGCAACGCCGGCGGCAGCGTGAATTTCCTCAAGGCGAAGGCCAACGCCGCCAACCGCAAGGCCACCCTCGCCCTGCGCGCCGACAGCTACGGAGGCTACCGCGGCAACTTCGACTTCAACCAGCCGCTGATCCGGGACAAGTTCGGCGTGCGTATCCTCGGCCTTTACGACCGCAAGGGCTTCACCCGCAAGCCGTCCAACGACCTCACCCGTCGCCTCGAGGCCAACGTCTTCGTCCGTCCTTTCAAGCACACCACGATCAACGCCAGCGTCGAGTCGTACCGGAACTTCAACAGCCGGCCGAACTCGCTCACGCCGCGCGACATGACCAGCGACTGGCGGGCCAGCGGCTCGCCCACGTGGGACCCGATCACCCGCATGGTGCACCTGGCCGACGGCACCTCCCTGACCTACGCCCAGGTCTCGGCCGCCGCCGCCCGCCCGCTCTACTACGGTGTCGATCTCGTCAATACCGATTTCGCCAATGTCCCGAGCTGGTACATCGACGACGGCGAGATGCAGCTCTACACGATCAACCGTATGCCCAGCGCGACCGGCACCGGCCCCACCAGCGTGAGCGGCACGAACTACCTCCTCCAGAACGGCAACAAGTACATCGTCAACCAGTCGAGCTACCCGCTCTTCACCCCGAGCGGCATCACCGACCAGTCGCTCTACGACTGGACCTCCGTCAACCTGATCGCGCCGAACTACCAGACCGTCCGCGGCACGACCGCCACCGCCACGCTCGAGCAGTTCTTCCTGCGCTCCAAACGGCAGACCCTCGCCTGGCAGGCGGGCTGGGTGCGCGCCACCACCGCGAGCTTCGACCGCCGCTTCCTCGGCACCGGCTCGAACCTCCAGGTCTTCATCGACATCAACGAGAAGCTGCTCGACGGCACCGCCAACCCCTACTTCCTGCGCACCTACGTCGGCGGCTCCAACCCGACCTTCACGCGCAAGGAGACCGAGAACAGCAACTACCGCAACGTCCTCGCCTACGAACTCGACCTCACCCACGAGGAAAATTGGCTGCGCTGGCTCGGTCGCCACCGTTTCACCGGACTGACCGAGTATCAGGACTCCTATACGAGCAGCCTTGGCTACTCCGACACCATCTCGTCCACCAACACGTGGATGAACGGCGCCCCCGCGAGCCGCAACGACCGCCCCTACCGCAGCTACCCCCGGTACTACGTGGGCGACACCACGGGACAGAACATCGACTACGCTCCGAAGGGGCTCGGCGCCCCGCCCTTCACCTACACGCTCCACTACTACAACGGCGTCACCGGCAAGTGGATCGACGAAGCGGTCGACTTCGACGAGTACTACCGCGCCAATCGGCCCTCCAAGCGGTTGCTCAACACCTACCAGGCCGCGTGGCAGGGCTATCTCCTCGACGATCGCATCGTCCCGACCGTGGGAGTCACCCACAGCATCAACCGCACCCGCAGCGCCGACAACGCGATCAACCCGACCGCCGCCACCAACGGCTACTACGACACGACCCCGCTTTCCCAGTACGGCCAGTACGACTGGGTGCATCGCAAGGGCACCACCACCACCGCGGGTGTGGTCGTGAAGCCGCTGAGCTGGCTCAACCTCTCCTACAATCAGTCGGACAGCTTCTCGCCGAGCGACACCGTCTACGACGTCTTCGGCCAGTCCCTGCCCGACCCCACCGGCGAGACCAAGGACTACGGTTTCACCATCAAGGCGTTCGGCAACAAGCTCGTCATCTCGGCCAAGCAGTACGAGACCATCGCCAAGGGCCGCGGCACCGGCGACCTCAACACCATCGTCCAGCGCATCGTGCGCATGGATCTGCGCGACTCCTCCGGCGATCCCGGCCTGTGCACCTTCCTGGAGAACCAGCTGAAGCTTGCCAATCCCACCTGGACCGAAGACCAGGTCGATGCGGAGGTCTTGAAACTGAGCGGCGTCGATCCGGTGTTCATCCGCGGCCATATCAAGCAGACCCACGCGGACAACAGCGACGCCATTTCCCGCGGCAAGGAAATCGAGATCGTCTACAACCCGACCAACTACTGGACGATGAAGGCCACGCTCGCCCAGGCGACGCCGTACAACGGCAGCATGTCGCCGGCGGCCGCCGAGTACATCGCCCAGCGCTGGGAAGTTTGGACCACGATCACCGACCCCGTCACCGGCAAGCCGTGGTGGACGAATCCCGGCGACAACAACACCGTGCCGTTCGACTGGTTCACCAACAACGTCTCCGCGAACCTCGCGCTGGCCAACGCGCTCGCCGGCAAGCGGCGCACGCAGACCCGCGAGTACCGCGTGAACTTCGTCACCAACTTCAAGCTCGCCGGCCTCACCGACCACCGCTGCTTCAAGAACTTCGATCTCGGCGGCGCCGTGCGCTGGGAGTCGAAGGGCTCGATCGGTTACCTCGGGGCGGAGGCCACCACGATCAACAAGATCACCGCCATCCGCGACTATGACCCGACCAAGCCGGTGTGGGACGGCGACCAATACTACTTCGACTTCAACGTCGGCTACAACCTGAGGCTCTTCGAGAACAAGGTCAGCTGCCGCCTGCAGTTCAACGTCGTGAACGCCTTCGAGAACGGCCGCCTGCAGCCGATCGCGGTCAACCCGGACGGCAAGGCCTGGGGCTTCCGCATCATCGATCCGCGCCAGTTCATCCTCTCCGCGACGTTCAATCTCTAGTATTCGGGGTTCGTCATTGGGATAAAGAAGGCGGCCGGCAACCCCGGCCGCCTTTCTTGCGTTCGGCCCCCACAACTCTGCAGCCCCACGTCGTGGCGCGGGATTCATCCAGCACGCTCCATCGCCTCCGCGCCCCAACGCGCACTTGCCAGCCCCCGGCCGGTTCCCGACGATCCGCGCCCGCGCACCATGCCCACCGGCAACCTCACCGCCAATCATTGGGTCCACGACTGGAGCCCATTCCTCTGGGAGTTCGCTCCAGGGCTGGGCATCCGCTACTACGGATTGGCGTACGTACTCGGCTTCGCGATCGGTTACTGGTTGCTGAACCGCTACTCGCGCGCCGGCCGCTCGCCGCTCAACCCCGAGCAGAACGGCGACCTGCTCTTCGCGCTCGTCCTCGGCGTGCTCCTCGGCGGTCGACTCGGGTACTTCCTGCTCTACAACCCGGGCACGCTCTTCGACCGCCCCTTGGAGTTCTTCCGCGTCTGGGACGGCGGCATGGCCAGCCACGGCGGCTTCATCGGCGTGCTGCTGGCACTCGTCTGGTTCGCCCGCCGGACCAAGACCGAAGTCTGGCGTCTCGCCGATCTCATCGCGACCATTACACCGCCCGGACTGCTCCTCGGGCGCATCGCCAACTTCATCAACGGCGAACTCTGGGGCAACACCACCGCCGTCCCGTGGGCCGTGATCTTTCCCCAAAGCGATCCCGGCGCCCCGGTCGACCGGATCATGCCGCGTCACCCCTCGCAACTCTACGAGGCGTTCGGCGAAGGCCTCCTGCCGTTGCTGTATCTGCAATGGCGTTTCTGGCGTGGCCGCGCCGCCCGGGAACGCCCCGGCCAACTCACGGGCGAGTTCCTCGCGCTGTACGCCGCGGCGCGTATCGTGTGCGAACAGTTCCGCGAACCCGACCGCGGGATCGTGCCCGTCGTCGCGGGCCTAAGCAACGGCACGTTCTACTCGATCTTCCTGCTGCTCGCCGGCCTTGCCCTGATCGTCTGGGCCCGCCGACCGCGGATGCGCCCCCGCGAATAGACGGCGATGCCCACCGTCGCCGTCGTGGAAACCGCACGCTGCGCACGGGAGCCGGCGTACCGGCTCGTCCCTTACGACGCGCCCCCTCGCCCGCGAAACGCGAACTGCACTCACCGTTGCGGAACAGTCCCCGTTCCGTCCGCCCCGGCCGCTTCGCCCTCAGCCCTGCCCCTGCGATTGCCGCGAGTTCACGAGAGGGCATCGGGCTGCCCGCGCCCAACCCCGCCACCGCCCCCGGATTCGAACCGTACGATCACGCCGCCGGACATTGCGGTTGCGGCCCCTCGTTCCCCCGGGGCAGCCTCCGCCCACTATCCCGACTCCATGAATCTTGCCGAACAAGTTCGCCTGGCTGGTGTGGTTGGTGCCGGTGGTGGCGGTTTCCCCACCCATGTGAAGCTCGCGGCCAAGGCCGAGGTCGTCATCGCCAACGGGGCCGAGTGCGAACCGCTCCTGCACAAGGACGCCGTGGTCATGGAAGAGCACGCCGCCCAGCTCGTCCGCGGGCTCCAGCTGGCGATGGCCGCGGTCGGGGCGCGGGAGGGAGTCATCGGCGTGAAGGAGAAGAAGACCCACGCCGTCGCGGCGCTGCGGGCCGCCATCAAGGGCACGCCGGTGCGCCTGCACCTGCTCGGCAACTACTACCCCGCGGGCGACGAATACGACCTCGTGCACTCTGTCACCGGAAAGCTGATCCCGCCCGGCGGCATACCGCTCAACGTGGGCGCGGTGGTCAGCAACGTCGAGAGCCTCCTCAACATCGCCGCCGCGGCCGACGGCCGCCCGGTCACCCACAAGACGCTCACGATCTCCGGCGCCGTCGCGCGTCCCTGCACGATCGTCGCGCCGCTCGGCACCTCGTTCCGGGACTGCATCGAGGCGGCGGGCGGGTTCACCACCCCCGACCCCGTGCTCTGCCTCGGCGGGCTGATGATGGGCGAAACCATCACCGACACCTCCCGCCCGGTCACCAAGACCACCACGGGCGTGATCGTGCTGCCGCGCAGCCACCCGCTGATCGAGCGCAAGCTCAAGACGCCCGAGCAGAAAGCCCGCATTGGCAAGTCCGCCTGCGACCAGTGCCGTTACTGCACCGAGTTCTGCCCGCGCTATCTCCTCGGCTACGCCGTAGAACCGCATCAGGTGATGCGTTCCCTCGCGTTCACCGCGACCGGCGAGGCGCACTGGAACCAGTTCGCCTCGCTCTGCTGCGCGTGCGGGCTCTGCACGCTCTACTCCTGCCCGGAGATGCTCTACCCCAAGGAGGCCTGCGACTCGGCCAAGGCCGAGATGCGCCGCACCAACCAGAAATGGGCAGGCCCGACCGCGGTCCAGCCGCACCCGATGCTCGACGGCCGCCGCACGCCCGTGCCCTCGCTGACCCGCAAGCTCGGGGTGACCGAGTACGACGTCGACGCGCCGTTCATCCCGCAGCCCCTCCAGCCCGCCCGCGTGGTGCTGCCGCTGCGCCAGGGCGCGGGCGTCGCGGGCCATCCGCTCGTGAAGGTCGGCGACCGCGTGGTCGCCGGCCAACCGCTCACTTCCATCCCGGCCGGCCAGCTCGGGGCGATCATCCACGCCCCGTTCGCCGCCTCCGTCGGGCAACTGGACGCCGCCGCCGTCACGCTCGACCGCGCCTGAACTCCCGCACCGCCCCACCCGCTTCCGCACCATGACAGAGAAATCCATCGGTTTGATCGAACTCTCCAGCGTCGTCGCGGGCATGGTCGCCGCCGACACCATGCTGAAGGCCGCCGACGTGCGGCTCGTGCTCGCGCGCTCCATCTGCTCCGGAAAATACATGGTGCTCGTCGCCGGCGATGCGGCCGGGGTCGAGGCAGCGGTGGCCGCGGGCTGCGTCGCCGCGCACGGCTGCCTCATCGACAAGTTCGTCTGCGCCAGCATCCATCCCGATGTCATCGCCGCGCTCGGCCGCTCCACGCCGCCGGCGGCGATCAACGGCGCCCTCGGCGTCCTCGAATCGTTCAACGTCGCCACGCTGCTCCTGGCCGCCGACGCCGCCGCCAAGTCCGCCTCGGTGCAGCTGCTCGAGGTGCGGCTCGCGATGGCGCTGGGCGGCAAGGCCTTCTTCACGATGACCGGCGACGTGGCCTCCGTGCAGGACGCGGTCGCCGTCGCGCGCAAGGTCATCGCCGACGCCGGCATGCTCGTGAACGCAGCCGTCATCCCGCGTCCCGAGCCGCAGGTCTACCGCGAGCTGGTCTGAGCCGCGGGCCCCGGACGGAGGTCGGGAGGAGCGCGCCGAGAGGCTTCGTATCTGACCATCGGATTCTGCCGCGGCCGGCCGGCCCTCCGGAAGAAAGTTGAGATTGCCGTTGCTATTCCGCCCGCCAGGCCCCGCACTGCGCGTCTTCGTTAGGGTTACGTTAGGGGACAGATACTGGTGAATCGTCAGTTGGAGTTCGCTCTTCTGGGATGATTCGAAACCCGATGGTCGGGAACAGACCTGCCAATCGGACGCGAATCGACGAACCATAATCATGAGCAATTCCAAACTGTATATCGGCAACATGGCCTTCGAAACGACTGAGAGCGATCTCCGCGAAGCTTTCGGCCAGTTCGGCACCGTGAGCGACGTCTATGTCGCCATGGACAAGTTCTCGGGCCGCGCCCGCGGCTTCGCCTTCGTGACCATGGGCACGGCCGAGGAGGCCAAGCTCGCCATCGAGAAGATGCACGGGGCCAGCCTCGGCGGTCGCGAACTCACCGTGAACGAAGCCCGCCCGAAGGAAGAAGGCGCCGGCCGCTCCTTCGGCGGCGGCGGCGGGAGCCGCGGCGGTTTCGGCGGCGAGAAGCGCGGTGGCTTCGGTGGCGGCGGTCGCCGCTACTGAGCCAGAGCTTCACGTTCCCCTCCTCTTTGCAGGCGGGG
>JAEXPQ010000280.1 GCA_023446735.1 Verrucomicrobiota bacterium | reverse complement strand
GTCTCGCGCTCTCCGCGCTGGCCCGCGCCGCGCAGGTGCTCGGGGAGGCGCGGTGGCGCGAGGCCGCGGTGCGGACGGCGCGGTTCCTGCGGGCGCGAGCGTGGGACCCGGGCGCCGGCCGCCTGTGGCGCAGCTGGTGCGACGGGCGGTCCGAGATTCCCGGTTTCGCCGAGGATCATGCCTTTCTGATCGCCGGACTGCTGGACCTCCACGAGGCGGGCGGCGGGTTGGAGTGGCTCGAGTGGGCGGAGGAGCTGCAGGCGCGGATGGACGCGCTGTACTGGGATCACGAGGATGGCGGCTACTTCGGGACGGCAGCCGAGGACCCGTCCATCCTGGTGAGGCTCAAGGAGGCGTACGACGGGGCCGAACCCGCGGCGAACTCCGTGGCGGCGCTGAACCTCCTGCGCCTGGCGGCGATGCTCGGGCGCGACGAACTGCGTGAGCGAGCTTTGGCGACAATCGGCGCCTTGGGGGCAGTTTGGGAGAGCGCGGCGACGGCGTTGCCGGAATTGCTCGTGGCGGCGGATTTCGCGGCGGAGCCCCCGGACCGGGTGGTGTTGGTGGGGCGGCGCAGCGACCCGGCGTTGGGGCGGCTGGCGGCCGCGCTACACCGGAAGCTGGAACGGCCCCGGGTGATCCTGTGGGTGGACGGCGAGGTGGAGCGTGCGTGGTTCACCCGGCGACTGCCATTGATCGAAGCGATGGTCGCGGCGGACGAAGGGCCCTCGGCCCATGTCTGCCGCGGTGCGACGTGCCTGCCGCCCATCGACGATCCGGAGGCGCTGGCCGCGGCGCTGGACGGCTGACGGTGGACACCGCACGGGATTGCCTTGGCCGCCGCGGCGGCTGTGATCGCGGCATGAGCAATGAAGCGGAAGACCGGTTGGCCACGCTGGAAGTGCGCTACGCGTTTCTGGAGCGACACGTGGCGGAACAGGATCGGGCGATGCTCGCGATGGCCGAGCGGCTCGACCGGCTCGAGCTCCGCGTGCGGCAGATGCGCGAGCAGATGGAAGGTGCCGGTCCGGGAGCGTTGCCTGCCGACGAGAAACCGCCGCACTATTGAGCGGAGAACCGCCGCGCCGCGCTTCTTGCGGCTCGCGTTGCCGGGGCCGGTTTCCACAGTCGAGCGCATGAGCAGCGCTCACGAATTGTCCATCGTCATCCCGTTTTTCAACGAGGAGGAGAACGTCGAGGCCGTCCTCGCCGAGGTGCGCCGGGCGCAGCCGCAGGCCGAACTGATCGCGGTCGACGATGGCAGTGCCGATGCGACCTGGACCAAGATCCAGTCCTTGCCCGGCGTGCGCGGCGTCCGCAACCCGCGCAACATGGGCCAGAGCGCGGCGATATACCGCGGGATTCAGGCGGCCACGGGCGAGATCGTCGGCACGATGGACGGCGACGGGCAGACGGATCCGGCCGACTACGCGGCGATGGTCGAGGCGTTGCGCCGGGAAAAGGTCGATGTCGTGATCGGCTACCGGGCCACGCGCGAGGACTCGTGGAGCAAGCGGGCGGCGTCGAAGTTCGCCAACGCGATCCGCAAGGCGGTGCTGCACGACGGCGCGCGCGACACCGGTTGCCCGATGAAGATCTTCCGCCGGGAGGCGCGCGCGGCGTTGGTGCCGTTCAACGGCATGCATCGGTTCATGCCGGCGCTGTTCCGCGGGGCCGGGTTCACGATCTTCGAGATGGCGGTGCGGCACCGGCCCCGGGCGAAGGGCGTTTCGAAGTACACCAACTGGGGGCGGGCGTGGCGCGGCCTCTATGACCTGCTCGGTGTGCGGTGGCTGCTGAAACGGCGTCTGGTGTTCTCCGAGGGCGCCTAGGCGCTCCCGCGTGCACGTTTTTCCCGAGGCTGGTCTTGCTCCCGGCCGCCGCCGCGTCCCACGATAGCGGCATGAAGACGCTTCGCCCGCTGCTGCCCCTGCTCCTCTTGGCCCTGGTTTTCCCGTGGCTGGGGGGATGCAATACGATCGTCGATCGCGCGGGCGTCGCGCTCTCGCTGGCCGAGGTCGCGGTCGGGGCGGACAACCGCGCGGTCATCACGCTGCGCCTGCAGAACGAGAACATCGTCCCCCTCGCGGTCTCCAGCACGCGAACCAAGGTGGCGATCAACGGCGTGAACTACGGCGAGGCCGTCGGCGAGAAGCCGATCGCCCTGACCGAGAACGGGGGGGCCCGCCACGAGGCGGTCCTGAAGCTGGCCAACGCCGAGGCCGCGCAGCGGCTCTCCGCGGCGCTGGCGGCGGGGCCGGTCGCCTACGAACTCGACTGCCGCCTGATTTGCGAGGTGGAGGAAAACAAGCTGATCCTCACCTCGAAGGCGAAGGGCCAGTACACGCGGCCCTGACCGACCGGGCGCGCGCCCTCCGCGGTGCGCGTCCATGGAATACTTGCCGCACGGATATGCTGCTCACCTGCCAGCCGGGTTTCGAGGCGCTCGCCAGCGCGGAGGTCGCGGCCCTGCGCCTCGGTGCGATCGATGCGAGCGGCGCCGGCTGGTTGCGCCTGGGCGCGACCGGCGCCGGGCCGTTGCCGGAATTGTGTTTCGCGCACCGGGTGCTGGACGAGCCGGTGGAGATCGCCGGCGACGGCGTCAACACCCTCGCCGGCCGGCTCTGCGATTGGTTCATGGGCACGTTGCGCGGGGAGAAGGTCGAGGGCCCGTGGCCCTGCGTGTGGCAGGCCCCGATCGAGATCCCCGGGCTGGGGAAACGGCTCGGCTCCGTCGAGGCGGAGTTCGGCGTGCTGCTCCGGAAGCGGCTCGCGCGTGTGGCGAAACTCGCCACGCCGGAGCTGCCGCGGGGCACGGGCCCGGCGCGGGGGCTGTTCGTCTTCGCCACGGATTTCGGTCGTATCTTTGCGGCACGCACGGTCTGGCTGGGAGGACAGCGACGCATGGCCGACGACTCCGCCGCGCCCTCGCGGTCGTACCTGAAGACCGAGGAGGCCTACGTCGTCCTCGGCCGGGAGCCGTCCGCGGGCGAGACCGTGGCCGATCTCGGGGCGGCGCCCGGCGGCTGGAGCTACAGCGCGGCGAAACGCGGCGCGCGGGTGGTGGCGGTCGACAACGGCCCGCTCAAGGGCGGGGCGCTCGGCCATCCGCTGATCGAGCACCGGCGGGAGGACGCGTTCCGCTTCGGCCCGGTCGCCGGGGAGCGCTACGACTGGCTCTTCTGCGACATGGTCGAGGATCCCCGGCGTGTCCTCGATCTGGTGGCGCGGTGGACGCACGGCCGCTGGTGCCGGCATTTCGTGGTGAACCTCAAGTTCGGCCATGCCGACGCGATCGCCCTGCTGGACCAGGTGCGGCACTCGAACACGAGTCCGCTGCGCGACTGCGCCGTGGCCCGGGTGCGTCATCTTTTCCACGACCGGGAGGAGTTCACGCTGGTCGGGACGCTGCGCGACTGAGGCGGCGGGAAAGTCGGCGCACGAAGTCTCCTGTTCCGGTTACGGTGCCGCGACCCTGTAGGAGGCGCAGCATTCCTGCGGGATCGGGACGCGGTTTGCGGCGACCGCTGGGACTATTCCGCCTCGCGCGCTCCCGAGGGGACAGAAGGCGGCCAGGTGCGGAAAGGGCAAGGCCTGCGCCGAAACGAAAACGCCGCCCGGGGCGGGGCGGCGTTTGGTGGTGGAGAGGCTGTGGCTGGTCCTGGGTTATGGCTTGGCTGGGGCGGGTGGCGGGCGATGGCGGCGCCCCACCAGAGCCAGCAGGCCGACGGCGAGCGAGGCCCCGGCGAGATCGATAACCACATCGGTGGCGCGGCCGAAACGGCCGGGCACGAGGGTCTGGTGCCATTCATCGAGCGCGGCGATACCTCCGACGGCCAGCAACACGAGCGCGGCGGTGCGCAGGGTGGGGCGGCGGGGCGGGAAACCGCCGGACAGCGCCCAGGCGAGCAGCAGGGCCAGCGTGGCGTAGACGGCCACGTGGGCATGTTTGCGAAGGTAGTAGGTCGCTTGGCGAACCTCGCGGCGGTCGAGTTGAGGGGCGGCGGTGCGTAACTGGTTCTCGATCGCCGGGTCGGTCTTCGCGCCGGCGAATTCCGGGCCGGAGAGCGCGTAGATCAGCCACACCCAGAGTGCGACCAGGAACCAGCGGAGGTGGAAAGCGGTGCGGGGCACGGTAGGGGAAAGGCGGAGCGCGGGACGCTCAATCCATGGAGGAAAGGGGACCACTGATGCACGCGAATGGCACTACTTCGGAGGGGGCGGAGGGGAGAAGTGCCACGTAACAGGGGACCAAGGAGCAAGGTTGGCGGGCGACGGATCTGGGGAGCTCGAGGCGACCGAAGGGACGAAGGGAACGAAGAACGGAATGGGCTGGAGGGCAGGCGGTGGCCTTCAATCTCGACTTCCCACTTCGGCTCGCTCGGTGCCGCCCCCCGCGCCGCCTCCGGCCCGGAACCGATCACTGGAGCCGGCGGACCTCCAGTCGAGAGTCAAGGTCTGCAGTCTTCGGATTGGTCTTCAGGCTGCCCTACGCAGAAGCGAGGGCGGCGGCGACGAACTGGTTCAGGCTCACGTTCTGGGCGGCCGCCTTGAGGGCGGCTTTCTGGTGCAACCCGGGATCGATGCGAACGACGAATTTGCCACTGTAGGTCTTGCCGGCGGTGGCGGCGGGGAGCCGTTCGTGGCCGGCGAGCAACTCGGCGACATGCTCCTCCACGATGCCACAGAGCTCGCGGTAGACCTCCGTTTCGTCGGAGCCATGGCAACCGCCGAAAAACAACCCGGGGCAGCGGCCGACAAAGCAGCGATCCTCGTCGGACCATTCGACGATCTTCAGATAGCGGGCGGAGGCGGCTTTGATCGCCGCTGCGGTGGGCTTGGTGGGTTTCATGGCTTCTTCTCCTTGGCGGCCTCGAGGGCCGCTTGGACATCTTTTTCCTGATAGCGGTGGGCGTCGGCTCCGGTGTGACCGGAGAGGATGACCGTGGCGCCGCCGGGATGCCGGTACTTCCGATGGCTACCGTTCGTCGCGACATGGACGAAGCCGGATTGCCGGAGGTCGGCGATCAGCTGGCGGAGCTTTCGTGGCATTACTCCAGTATCAAAACGATATCGAAGCGAGGAGTCAATCCAGGGACGGAAACCGAAGCCGTTGTCCCGATGCTCCGATCCTGGATCGCGGCACCGAACCCCCAAACCAGAGACCCTAAACCTGCTGCGGCTCCGCTGCGGCGAGCTTAAGGTCGGAGTCGACCATGAGCTGGGCGAGGGCGTGCATGCGGGTCTTGGGTTCCCAGCCGAGCTTGGCCTTGGCCTTCGCATAGTCGCCGATGAGCAGGTCGACCTCGGCGGGGCGGATGAAGCGTTCGTCGAACTTCACGTACTTCTGCCACTCCAGACCCACGGCGCCGAAGGAGGCGGCGAGGAAGTCCTTGATCGTCCACGTCTCGTTGGTGGCGAGCACGTAGTCGTCGGGCTGATCCTGCTGGAGCATGCGCCACATGCCCTCGACGTACTCGGCGGCGTAGCCCCAGTCGCGCTTGGAGTCGAGGTTGCCGAGGTAGAGGTCCT
>JAEXPQ010000272.1 GCA_023446735.1 Verrucomicrobiota bacterium | reverse complement strand
GCCTTCGCCGGCCTCGGCCCCGCAGCCAGTGGCGCGGCCGGCGGCGCCCGCTCCGCGCGCCGTGGCGGTGCCCGGACCCGGAATCGTCCCGCAGCGTCCCACCGAACGGTCCGAGCCCCATATTCATCCCCAGCCCCCGCAGGCCCGGAGGGAACCGCGCGAGCAGGTGCAGCAACCGCGTCCGCAACCGACGGCACCGTCGCTGCGCCCGGTCCCGACACCCAATCGCGTGACGGCTCCGGGCGCCGCGGAACCGCGGCGCGAGCAACCCAGGGGCGGAGCGCCGCAGCGGCGTGACGATGGCGGCGGTGCGCGGCGGAGCGATCCGGCTCCGCGGACCAAGGACGATTCCGACGAATCCGATCGGAACCGGAGCGATCGGCGGCATTGACGGGCGCTGCTGTCTCCGCGCTCACGACCAGGTCGTGAGCGACGGCTGAGCGGATGGTCCACGCCCGAGTTGGCGGGCGGGGACGAAAACGTTACGGTTCCGCCATGAAACGAACGCCGCACCCCTGTATCTTCGCGTGGGACGAACACCGGGCCTTCCGGCACGAGCGCGGCCTGAAGATGCCGTTCGTCGACGACTCGTGCGGCGCGAGCCAACTGCGCCTGCACGTGTCGGTGATCAATCCCGGCGAGTCTCCGCATCCACCGCATGCACACGCGGGCGAGGAGATCATCTTTCTCTTGGAGGGCGAGGCGGAGGTGCTGATCGGAGAGGAGACCCGCGCGGTCGGCCCGATGACGGCCGTCTTCTGTCCCGAGCATGTCACCCACGGCCTGCACAACTGCGGGAAGACCCCGATGAAATACCTCGTGGTGCGCGTCCCGTAGCACCGCCGGCCCTTGGTCTCTCGCGACGGTCTCTTGGTGGAACAAGCGCGGGTTTGCCTCCGCGCCGTGGGTCGGCATCCAATGGCGGCGATGCCCGATCCCGTGACTCAAGCAGCGGCCGCCACGCCGCCGGCGGCGAACGCCGAGATCCTGCGGCAACTGCGCTCGCTGCGCGTGCTGGCGAACGCCTTCTGCGCCGCGGATTTGGCGGAGCCGGCTGACGGGCTCGCGGCCATCGGCACGGCCACTGTCCTCGCGGCGGATGCCAAGCTGTTCGAGGTGATCCGCCTGCTTTCCGAAGGCGAGGAGGTCCGGGTGGCCGGCGCGGCGGGTTCGCGCGACGGCGTGATCCGGCGCGACGATCTGCAGAAGCTCGTCGGCCGCACCTGGCTGTTCGGCATCGTGACGTTCATCGAAATCTACATGACCGCCCGGATCGCGCAGCGGTGGGCCGAGGCGCAATGGAGCGCGCGGCTGCCCGCGGGACGGCTCGAGAAATGCCGGCAGGTGCTCGCCGAGCGGCGCCGGCGCGGCCAGACGTGCGAGCTGCTCGATTGCCTGCAACTGCCCGACAAGGCGCAGTTGCTCCTCGATGACGACGAGGAGCGGGCGCTGTTCGGGTTCGACTCGAAGACGGCCGGCAAGCGCGCCACCGGCAACCTGGAGCTGTTGCGCAACAACCTCGCGCACTCCCAGGAAATCGTGTCCGATCACTGGACGCAGATCGCGAATCTCGCGCGGCGGATCGAGCAGACGCTGGAGGCGACGGCGAAGCTGGGGCTCTGAACTCGGACACGACGGTTCGGAACGGGCTCAGAATTCCAGCCCGAGCAGCACGCGCCAGAGCGAGTAGTTGCTCGCTTGCGAGGCGGGTACGTCCCGGCGGACCTCGTGGCGGACGCCGAGGATGAACCCGTCGCTGAGCTTCTTGGTGATCTCGAGCTGGTTTTCGCGGCCGAAGTCGCCTTCGGTACCGGAGAAGTACCAGGTGCCGCGGTCGGTGATGCGGATGCCATGGGGCAATTGCAGCTCCAGTTCGAGGAAGGCGGATTCGGCGTAGGCGGCGGCGTGCCCATGGGCTGGAGTCACAACCCAGAGGTCGAAGCGGTTCTCGGCGAGACCGAGGCGGACTTTGCGTGTCGCGTGGTCGACGACGGTCAAACCGAGACCGAGCTGCTGTTTGAGCAGGACGTAGTCGATCGCGGTTTCCTTGTGCTTGTAGCCGCGGTTGTATTCAGCCTCCGGGCTGTAGAGGGCGAAGAGGCGGCGACCGAGGTAGGGGAGATCGTGGCGCCAGTAGGCGTCGGCCTTGAGGAGGTCGGTCGTGGTGCGCGCGTCCTCCTCGGTGTATTCATAGCGGGAGTTGAGGCGGAGTTCGTCGCGCGTCCAGCCGCGGCGGGCGCGGGCCTCGAGGAGGAGATTGTTGCGCCGGTTGTCCTCGCGCTTCCCCTCGAGGGCGAGGCTGATCTGTCCGCGCCAAGGTCGGAGCCGACGGTGTAGCCAGTTGTCGGGTCCGGCGTCGCTCGTCGGTACCTGCTTCGCCGACGGCGGGGCGGAGGCGGCCGCTTCGCTGCGGGAGTTCGCCGGGCCGGGATCGCCCCGGACGACCTCCGCCTCGCTCGCCGCAACCGTGAGGAGACCGAAACGGTCGGAGGCGAAGAGAAGGGTGCTGCCCTTGCGCTCGACGAGGCGGCCGGTGGCGCGGTTGCCGTCCTTGTACACGAGCAGATCGGGGCCGGGGGGCACCGGCGGAGCGGCCGCGGCGAGTGAACCGAGGCAGGCGAGGCACAGCAGGAGGGCGAACAGGCCGGAGCGGAGCGGCGACATGGCGGAGGGGATAGACAGGGCGTGGGCCGGAGGAAAGCGGAGAGGCGAGGCACGGTTGCGGAGCGCTGCTGTTCAACGGACGCAGGGGTGCCCAATGTGGGCACAGCCGGTCTGGACGAGGGGCGCCTTCCGGCTTCAGTGCGACCGCTCACACCTCTTCCACCCATGAAACCTGCTTCCCTTTCCTTTCCCGGTCTTTGGTTGTTGCTGCTGCTCGGTGGCTTTGGATTCGCGACGACGCCCGCGGAGGCAGCATGGCATCGTGGCTGGGACAAGCTCGGATCGAAATCGGTGAACCGCGGCTTCGACCGCGACGAGATCCGCTGCGGTAGCGAGGGCTTCATGCGCGCGATCGTGATCGAGGTACGGCAAGCGACCGTGAACTTTGAGGACGTGACGATCCACTTCCTCAACGGCTCGACGATGGACGTGCCGGTGCGCTCGGTCATCCGCGCCGGCGACCGCTCGCGGGTGATCGACTTGCCCGGCGATGCGCGCGTGATCCGCAAGATCGTGTTCCGCTACCGCACGATCGGGAAGGGCACTGCAAAGGTCGTGGTGTGGGGAAAGAAACGATAACCGTCGAAAGGCTCCCGATGAACTCACCGCTTTCCGAGGAGTTGCCGCGTGGCCAGCACGCGCGTGATTCGATGGAGACCTGCGAGACCGCGGCCGCCGAAGCACGGTTCCTGGAGTTGCTCGGCAGCCGCGCCGAAGTGTGGGCCAACGACGAGTTCGGCTGGCGGCCGTGGCTGCGCACGCCCCCGGCGGGGCCGTTGGTGCTCGGGCGGGCGGGCGGCGGCTCGTGTTTCGTGTTTTCGCCGTCTGCGCACGTCGGCTACTGGGCGGTGCAGAAGGACGGCGCGCGCGCCCAGGGCGCCCTGACCGAGATCGAACTCAAGGACCTCGAGGCGATCGCCGCGGAGAAGGGCATCCGGGTGGCGCCCCGGTCGTGAGCCTCGCGTCGTGGATCGAGTTGCGTGGGGCTCCATCCCTCGTGGCGCCGGCGCGGTTCACGGTGCCGCTTGGAGCGCGGCCTCCGAACCCGGTGGGATAGCCCAAACGGCGATCGCGGCCCGGGAGAAGGACGCGGAGACGTGTCGCGATCGCGACATCGTTCTGCGTCTTCGGCGGCGGGTGCCGCTGGTGCGTTGGGCCATTCCGAGATCTTGCGGCAGCGCTCCTTGCTGTGAACCGGAGCGCCGTCGGGGTGGCGATCGCCGCTGCGCCGCCTGGACTCGAACCGGAACGGACACGATGTCCGCCCCGGCATGCGCGGAAAACGGTCCCGACTCAGTGCGCGGCGGGGGGCGTTTCCTCCGTGGGGGCGGCGGCGGGCGCGGGCTTGTCCTTGCCGGCCATGCGCTCGACGATGACGAAGAGCGCGGGGATGATGAAGACGCCGAGCAGGGTCGCGATGAGCATGCCCCAGAACACCGCAGTGCCCATCACCTGGCGCGAGTTCGCGCCGGAGCCCGAGGCGAGCATGAGCGGCACGACGCCGAGGATGAAGGCGAAGGCCGTCATGAGGATCGGGCGGAAGCGGAGCTTGGCGCCCTCGAGGGCGGCGTCGATGAGCGGGCGGCCCTCCTCCTTCTTCATCTTCGCGAATTCGACGATGAGGATGGCGTTCTTGGCGGCCAGGCCGATGAGCATCACCAGGCCGACCTGCACGAAGACGTTGTTGTCCATGCCGCGCAACCACACGCCGAAGAGCGCGCCGAGGGCGACGAGCGGGGTGCCGAGCAGCACACTCCAGGGCAGCGTCCAGCTCTCGTACATGGCGGCGAGCAGCAGGAAGACGAAGACGACGGCGAGGACGAACGTCGGCACGGGGTTGGGGGCGATCTTCTCCTGGTAGGAGAGGCCGGTGAACGTGTGACCCATCTCGGGCGGGAGTTCCTTGGCGGCGACCTCCTCGAGGGCGGCCATCGCTTGCGCGGAGCTGAAGCCGGGCTTGGCGGCGCCGGAAATCTCGACCGAGCGGAAGAGGTTGTAGCGCGTGGTGGCCTCGGCGCCGGCGGTGGGCTTGATGGTGACGAGCGTGGCCAGCGGGAGCATCTCGCCGGTGCTGGTGCTGCGCACGTAGAACTTGCCGATGTCCTCGGGGGCGCGGCGCGCCTCGGCCTCGGCCTGCACGAACACGCGGTAGAGGCGGCCGAAGCGGTTGAAGTCGTTCACGTAGGCGCCGCCGAGCGCGCTCTGGAGGGTGACGAAGATGTCGTTGATTGGCACGCCGAGGGTGCGCGCCTTCTCGCGGTCGACGGAGAGGTCGACCTGCGGGACGGTGGCGTCGTAGGCGGTGAAGAGGGAGCCGATCTCGGGACGCTGCTGGGCGGCGCGCATGAACTGCTGCGCGGCGCGGCCGAGCTCCTCGGTGGTGAGGGAGCCGCTGCGGTCCTGGAGCAGGAACGAGAAGCCGCCGGCGGCGCCGAAGCCCGGTAGCGGCGGCGGGTTGATCGGGAAGGCGATCGCCTCGGGCAGGGCGAAGAGCTGGCGGTTGAGCGCGGCGGAGATGCCGGCGATGGACAGCTCCGGCGTCTTGCGCTCGCCCCAGGGCTTGAGGCGCATGAAATACGAGGCGGAGTTGGAGCCGAACACGCCGGTGAGGAACGACATGCCGCCGATGCTGCTGTAGGACTCGATGCCGGGCGTGCGGGCGAGGATGGCGTCGATCTTCGTGCAGACTTCACGGGTACGCTCGAGTGACGCGGCCTTCGGGAGCTGGACGTTGAGGAGCATGATGCCCTGGTCCTCGTCGGGCACGAAGCCGCCGGGGATGAGCTTGGCGAAGCCGCCCGCTCCGAGGCCGACGACGAGGATGAGCACGAGGCTGAGCGCGGCGCGGCGGGCGAGGGTACCGGCGAGGGCGACGTACTTGTTGGTCGTCCAGTCGAAGCCCACGTTGAACAGATCGAAGCCGCGGCGCAGCAGGCTCTTCTTCTGCGACGGCGCCTTGAGCAGCAGCGCGGAGAGCGCGGGGCTGAGCGTGAGGGCGTTGAAGGCGGAGATAACCACCGCGATGGCGATCGTCATCGCGAACTGCTGATAGAGCCGGCCGGTGAGGCCGCCGAGGAACGCGACCGGGATGAACACCGCGGAGAGGATCATCGCGATGCCGATGACCGGTCCGGAGACCTCCTTCATCGCCTGGATGGTGGCCTCGCGTGGGCTCTTGCCGTGCTCGATGTGGTGCATCACGGCCTCCACGACGACGATGGCGTCGTCGACGACGATGCCGATGGCGAGCACCATGCCGAAGAGCGAGAGCGTGTTGATCGAGTAGCCCAGCAGCGGGAAGAGCGCGAATGTGCCCAGCAACGAGACCGGCACGGTGAGCAGCGGGATGAGGGTGGCGCGCCAGTTCTGCAGGAAGAGGAAGACGACGAACACGACGAGCACGACCGCCTCGAGCAGCGTGTGCACGATGCCCTCGATGGAGGCGGTGACGGCGGGGGTGGTGTCATAGGTGATCTTGTAGTCGACGCCGGCGGGGAACTGCGTCCTGAGCTCGGCGAGCGCCTTGTACACGCCCTCGGCGGTCTGGACCTGGTTGGCGCCGGGCAGCATGTAGAGCAGCACGACGGCGGCGGGTTTGCCCAGGAGCGTGCCGAACGACTTGTAGAACTCGCCTCCCAGCTCCACGCGGGCGACGTCCTTGAGGCGCACGATGCGGCCGTCGGCGGTGGAGCGGACGACGATCTCACCGAACTCCTCGGGCGTGGCGGGGCGGCCCGGGGCACGGACGGTGTAGGTGTACTCCTGATCCGGGCCGGAGGGCGCGGCGCCGACCTGGCCGGCGGGGGCCTGGATGTTCTGCTCCCGGAGGGCGCCCATGATGTCAGTGGGCGTCATCTTGAGCTTGGTGAGCTCGTCGGGCTTGAACCAGATGCGCATGCCGTACTCGGCGCCGCCGGCGAGGTCGACCTGGGAGATGCCGGGCACGCGCAGGAGGGCGTCTTTCACGTTGAGCACGGCGAAGTTGTTCAGGAAGAGGTCGTCGTAGGCTCCGGTGGGCGAATACACGGAGACGACCATGAGGATCGACGGGTTGACCTTTTTGGTCGTGAGGCCCTGGGCGACGACCTCCTGCGGCAGGCGGGACTGAGCCTGGGCGACGCGGTTCTGCGTGAGGGTGTTGGCGGTGTCGAGGTCGGTGCCGACGTCGAAGGTGACGTTCAACGACAGGCGGCCGTCGCTGGAGTTCAGCGACTTCATGTAGAGCATGTTGTCGACGCCGTTGATCTGCTGCTCGATGGCGGTGGCGACGGCCTGCTCGACGACCTCGGCGTTGGCACCGGGGTAGGTCGCGGAAACCTGGATGTTAGGCGGGGCGAGCTGCGGGTACTGCTCGACCGGGAGGTTGAGCATCGACGCGGTGCCGACGAGGACGATGAGGATGGAGATCACCATCGCCACGATGGGCCGGCGGATGAAGAATTGGGCCATGGGAGGAACCCGGGTTGGAGGTTGTGGTGGCGGGGCTGGTTACTTGGCCGGGGCAGCGTCGGGCAGGATCATGACGGGGGCGCCGGGGCGGAGCTTCTGCACGCCCTCGACGACGATCTTCTCGCCGGGCTGGAGACCTGCGGCGATCAGCCAGCCGGAGCCGTGGCGGGCGCCGACCTTCACCGGACGGAACTCGGCCTTGTTCTCGGCGGTGACGACGATGACCGAGTAGGTGCCCTGCAGCTCCTGCACCGCGCGCTGCGGGACGACGATGGCGTCCTTCACAACCTGGCGCGGGAACTTGACCCGGCCGAAGAGACCGGGGCGGAGGGTGTAGTCGGGATTCGGGAACGCGACCTCGACCATGAGCGTGCCGGTCTTGGGATCGACCTGGTTGTCGACGAAGACGAGGTCGCCCTTGTGCGGGTGGGCGGTGCCGTCGGCGAGGAGGAGTTCGAAGATGCCCTTGGGCGCGTCCTTCGGGTGGGTCTTCTTGACGGTCTCGAGGTAGAAACGCTCGTCGACGCTGAAGCGCACGTGGATGGGGTCGGAGTCGACGATGTTGGTGAGGAGCGTGTTCTGGCCGCGGCCGACAAGGTTGCCGACGCTCACGGCGCTGTTGCTGATCTGGCCGTCGATGGGGGCGCTGATGCGGGTGTAGCCGAGCTGGAGCTCGGCGGTCTCAAGGGCGGCCTTGGCGGAGACGAAGTTGGCGGCCGTGGAGGCGGCCTTGAGCGAGGCGGCGTCGAGGTCCTGGGCGGATACGCCGCCGGTATTGAAGATGGCGCGGAGGCGCTCGAGGTCGCGCTGGGCGGTCTCGCTGGCAACCTGAGCCTGGGCGACGGCGCCGCGCGCCTGCGCGACGGCGGCTTGGAGGGGCTTGTCGTCGAGGGTGAAGAGGAGGTCGCCCTGCTTCACGCGGGCGCCGTCCTTGAAGTCGATCGAGGCGAGCGTGCCCTCGACGCGGGCGGTGATGGCGACGGTCTGGTCGGCGGAGGTCTGGCCGACAAACTCGGTGTAGACGACGGTGTCGGCGGCGGCGATGGTGACGACCTTGACGGGCATCGACGGGATTTGGGCGGGCGCGGCCTGTTTGGCCTTGCAGCCGACGAGGGCGAGAGCGGCGCAGAGCGACGCGGCGAACAGCGGGCTAGTCTTCATGGGAATGGGCGGCGGAGGGTAGCGGTTGGTGTCCGGGGAATGGCGAGAGGATGGCGGAAGTGATGGAACGGGCAACACAGGGCGAGCTGTCGGTGCGGAGTTCAGTTGGCGGCATGCGGGGACGGCGCGGAATGAGTTGCGGGCGCATCGGCGGCGGTGAGGTGCGTGTGCAGGATCCGGCGGAGTTCGGCGATGGCGGCGCGGTTGCGGGGCAGGCCGTGCTTGCCGCGCACGACGAGTTCGGACTCGACCGGTTCGAGGTGGGCGCTGGCGTAGGTAACGACGCCGTCGGTGCCGCCGGGTGGAGGCGTGTCGTCCTTGATGCCGATGATCGAGTGGGCGGCGATGCCGGGGGCGACGGGCAGGTCGGCGAGGGCGAGCAGCCAGGGGTTGGTGGGCGACATGCCGTCGAGGCTGCTGGGGATGCGGCGTCGGAGCTTGGGCGGCAGTTTCACGGCGGAGTCCTGCTGGAAGTTCAGCGCGGCCTGGGCGAGATCGCCGGGCAGATCGAGCAACGGTCGCGCCAGGCTGGAGACAAAGCTGCGGGCGATCCGTGTGCCGTGGTGCGGCGTGGCCATGAAGACGACACGGCGCACGCCCGGGGCGGGTTCGAGGAAGAAGCTGCGCGCGATGAGCTCGCGGTACGCCGGCGGGTAGTGGGTGGGATCGTAGGGCCGGTCGGAGAGGGCGCGCCAGAGCGCATCGCCGCTCGCGACCGCCTGGAGTTTCACGAGGAGTCCGCCTTGGCTGTGGCCAACGAGCACGAGCTGGCCGAGGGCGGGATCGGAGCCGGTGGGGTCGAGCTCGGCGCGCTTGGCGGCGAGGGCGGAGCGGAGGAGGTCCGCCGAGTAGGAGACGGGGTTGCCGGAGTTGTAGACGAAGAGCCAGAACTCGAAACGCTCGCGGAGAAGCGGATCGGCCTGCAGGGAGTTGATCAGCTGCACCCAGGTGAGCGGGCTGCTGAGCGTGCCGTGCACCAGGACCACGGGGATGCGGCCGGGCCGGTGGGGCTGGTGGAGGTAGAGACCGGTGGGGACGCGTTGACGGGAGTCGAGGAAGTGCGCGCGGCCGAGTTTCCAGATGCGCTCGTTGTTGAGGGCGTAGGCGGCGGGCGATGACAGGTCGTAGGCGAGGGGCTCGGTCCGCCCGAAAAGTGCGAGCTGCTCCTGGTCGGCCGGGATGTGGAGATCGAGGACGAGGCGGCCGCGGCCGGCGGCGAAGTCGGCGGGTGTGCCCTCGGCGCGGGCCAGGAGGTTGGCGGCGGCGGTGCGGGTGAAGCCGGCCGGCGCGGGCGGGAATTCGGCGATCAACGGCACGCCCAGGCCGGGGAGGACGGTGTGCTCGAAGAGACCGTGGGGCTCGAAGGCGTCGGCGGGGAGGAAGCGCTGTGCCGTCTGCAGCGACGCGGGCATGGCGCCTGCGACGATGGCGCACCCCGCTCCGGTGTCGGGCCAGGAGAATGCGGTCGCATTGAGGTCGAGCGCCGTGCCTGGAGTGGGACTTGCGGCGAATGCCAGCGTTAGCGCGCGGCGGTAGAGGAGCCCGGCCGCCTGGTGCTCGGTGGTGGTGGGGGCGCTGGCCAACGCCTGCCAGGCGTAGACCGCGGCGGCGAGGTGGTGGGCGCGACGCGCGGCGGCGGGCTGACGGGGGGCGAGGCCCCGGTGGTGCTGTTCGCGGCCGAGCGCGAGCCAGTCGGCGGGGCGGGCGGCGGCGGCCGGGTTGGTTTCCGGGGGGGCGGTGGCAGTGACGAAAGGGCCCGCCGGTGTCTGATCGGCCGCGACGAGGGCCACCGGTGTCGTGTGGATCGGGGTGTGGCACCCGGCAAACGGGAGCAGCGCGGCGATGAGCGGCAGGACGCGGGCGGCGACTCTGGTAGGAGGGAGGTGCATCGCAGGGCGCCGCGGGCGGGGTGACTATTTGGTTTCTTCGCGCGCGCCTTCGGCCAGCAGTTCCTGGAGGATCTCGGTCGTGTCCAAAAATCCGAGGAGGAGTTCAACGTTGCGCTCCGGAAGAAAGTGGCGGGAGAGCTCCGGGGTGATCGTGACGTCGCCTTTGGGGGATTTGGCGATCCAGCCCTTGCGGACCAGCCAGGCGATCTTGCGCCGGACGGTCTCGCGCGGGATACCGGTGGCTTGGCTGAGCGAGAAGGCGTTGCAGCCCTCGAGGTTCGACCAGACAGCAGGGGCGGGCTTGGTCAAGCGGCGGACTTCGCGCGTGGAGGTACTGGCGGCGAAATGGCGGGTGACATTGTGATGGGCGATCTCGCCGAGCACGATCGCCAGGGTGATGTCGCCGGCGAAATGGCGGTAGATGAAGTGCAGGTACCGCAGCGAGTAGTGGCTCATCACCAGCGAGATCTCGCCCTTCTTCGAGTCATAGCCGGGAGGGGGGCGCGGAGTGCGGGCAGGCTGGGGGGCGGGCGGCATGGAGGCAGGGATGGTAGCTGCGGCGCCGAGATTCCGCATCCCGGGCGGGACGGCAATTACCCTTGTGCCCAAAATGGGCAGCGGGGGCTTGGGGCGTTGCGCTATGGCTCCGGCAGCGGCGTGTCTTTGCGGAAGACGGTGCCCTGGGCGAGGGCGACGAGGTCGCCGGCGGGGTCGCGCACTTCCATGGTGTAGGTGGCGAGCTTGGAGTTGCAGGACACTTCCTTCGCCTCGGCGATGAGTACGCCGGCCCGCGCCGCCTTGAGGTAGGAAATGGAGACGTTGATGCCGAGGGCGAGTTGGCCGTGGCTGTTGGAGGCGACGGCGAAGACGAGATCGGCGAGGGTGAAGAGCGCGGCGCCGTGGACGACCTCGGCGGCGTTGAGGTGATCGTCGCCTGCCGTCATCTGCGCCGTGGCCCAGCCGGGCCCGGCGTCGAGCAGTTCGATGTTGTTGTGCGCGGCGAAGCGGTCGCGGGCGAAGAAGGAGCGGAAGGCGGGGTTCATGGCCCGACCCGCCGCGGGAAATGGCGCATCCGGGTCGTGCGGGCAGTCAAGCACCGGGCGCCCGCTGGACAAGCCGCACCTTGGCGGTGCGCGCTTGGCACGGGATTTGCCGAGGGCGATGGCATGAGCTGTTCACGTTTCGGCCGACGTCTTGTTTGTATTGGGACACTGGGGGTCTGCTGTGCCTGGGGAAGCGCGCACGGCTTCGTGGCGAGCCAGAAGAACGAGGGGGGGCCGCCGGCCGGGGGCGGAACGGGCGAATCGGACTTCGGCGAACTCCGGATCGTGGTCGAGTGCGCCGAGACCGATCGGGACATCACGCAGAGTGCGGTGGAACGGCTGGTCGCCGCCGGTGCCCACGTGGTGTGGTCTGCGGGGGCGAAGTCCGAGACTTCGTTGGCACTCGAGCGACGGGGCGGCGGTTGCGATCTGGCTCTGCTGGTCCGGGCGAACGCCGTCGAACGGAGCCGCCAGGCGGACTTTGCGCTCATGGAGGGCGAGGTGACGGCCACGTTGCGCAACAACGTTTCGGGCGAGGTGGTCGCGACCGCAACGGGACGGGCGGAGGGCCGACGCACGAGCGTGCCTGGACTCGCTGCGCGGTTCGCGAAGGAGGCTGCGGGGGCGGTGGCGGTCGATCGCCTGATCGAGCAGGTACGCGCGAGGTCCGGTACGTTGCTCGTCCGCGAAGCGGCGATCGTGAACGTGTTCAGCGAGGGCGCGTTGCTGGCGATCATGGAGCATCTCGCCCGATTGGAGGGCGTGTGGAGCGTCCGCCGTCTCGAGTTCGACCGCCGGACGAACGAGGCGAGGATTCTGCTCGTCGGCGACGCGAGCATCGAACCGTTCTGGCGCGCGCATCTGGAGAAACTTCCGAAGACCGTGATCGGCGAGACAACCGACACCGAGAGTGCGGGCAGCCGCGGCTTCCCCAACTGGCATCCTGCGGCGCACACCGATTGATCCATGCGCTCCTCCCTCTGTCTTGTGGTGGCCCTCCTGGGCGTGGTGACGAACTTGGTTCCGCTGGTGGCGGGCGAGGCGGTCCGGACTCAGGTTCGGACCGCGGTCGAGACCGACTCCATAGTCGTCGACCAGATGCGACGGGCCGGGGCGGCGGCGATCGAGGATTGGGTGGCCGGGTTTGTTCGGTCCGGGAAGGGGCCTGGGCGTGTCGCCGTCCTTCCGCTCGCCGGCGATCTTCCGGATGGATACTTCGCGGAGTCGGTGCGGCACGCCCTGATCGCGCAAGGCGCGGAACGTGGACTGGGCGTCTTTGCGCGGGAGGAGAAGATCTGGGAGTCGTTGCTCGCCGAGATCCGTCGGGGCGACCAGTGGGCGGATACGATGGTGGCGGCGACGATCCCGCGTTTTGGGCGGATGGAGGGCGTCGAGGCGGTGGTCGTGGGGCGAGTGGCCGGGATACACGACTTCAGTGCGGAGACCGCGAAGAATTCGATCCCGCTGGGCCCGGTTGCGCGCGCGTTGCAGGTGCGGGTTTTACTCGGTGTGTACGAGGTCGAGACCGGGCGGTTGCTTTGGGGCGCGGAGCGGATCGGCCGCGCCGAGCCTCCGCCACGACCGAGGGAACTGCCGGGCACGCCGTGGCAGTGGCTCGGCGGTGGTGCGCTTGCCGTTGCAGTGACGCTTGCTGGCTTGCTCGGCGTGCTCGCCGTGCGGGCGGCGCACCGGCCGCGGTGAGGGCAGTGGCGGTGCCGTGGCCTCGGACCGGACGGGACCCATGCGGCCTGGAAACAGTCGCCGTCGTCGTGGCGGGTGGACGCACGCTTGGCATAGGAATTGCCAACGCTCGCCGAGCTCCGTGAACATCGACGCTGTCGACCCTGCGTGCACCCTCTCCCCGAACACAACCATCCTGCCCGTTCCCCCACTTCGCCGGGCGCGCTCGCGCGGGACCGATTCCTCCTCGAGCGCGAGGTGGCCAGTGGCCCGACTGGGACCGTGTGGGCGGCGCACGACCGGGTTCTGGGCCGCGCGGTCACGTTGAGGGTGCTTGCGCCCGCGGCGTGCGCGGACGCCGAAGCGGTGGCTCGGTTGGCCGGAGCCGTGCGGCGCCAACTCGTGTGGTCGCATCCCAACGTCGCGGCGTTGTACGATCTGGTCGAGTGGGAGTCCGGCGGACTCGCCTTGGTCATGGATCCGTGGAGCGGAATCTCGCTGGAGGAGCGATTGCGGGGGCTGCGCCGCCCGGCTTTCGAGGTCGGCGAGATTCGGCGGTGGGTGGGCGAGTTGCTGGATGTGTTGGCGTATGCCCACGGAAGCGCGCGAGTCGTGCACGGCGGGCTCCGGCTTGCGGCTTTGCGGGTCACCGCCGCGGGCGCGCTGCTGGTATCCGAGTTTGGAGTGAACAGAGCCCTCGCCCCCGGGGAGCCGACGATCTCCGACGATATCCATGCCGTGGGGGCGGTGCTGTTTGAACTGCTCGCCGGTGCACCGCCGCCGGCGGCGGTGCGGGCGGGCGGGGAGGGCGGCTTTTCGGTGAACGCGTTTCGCGCGGCGACTCGGCCGGGCTCGGGCTCGATCCCCGCGCCATGGGACCGGGCCATCGCCGCCTGTCTGGCGCCCGAGGCGGACGAGCGCCCGGCTTCGATCGAGGAGTTGCGCGGCCGGCTGTCTCTTCCGGTCGAGGGAAACGGCCCCGCGGTGGTGGGGGAGCGCGTTTCCGAGGTCGCAACCGACGCCCAGTTTCCGTGGCGCTGGTGTTGGATTGGCTGTGCGGGCGTATTGTTCGTGGGGGCGCTCGCGCTGTATCGCGGCCGTGCCGCGCGCACGGTTGCAGGAGCGCAGAATCCTCCGGCGGCTGCAGTGGTGCCCCACGTTGCGCCGGCGCCACAGGTTGCGAGCGCCGAACCGACGGGGGCGGAGCGGCGCCCGGGGCCGGCGGTAAAGCGATTGGCGGCGGGACCGTATCAGGTCGTGGGAACGGATCTGGTGCTCGAGTGGCTCGCGCCGGGAACGTTCACGGCGGGCAGTGCGCGGGACGGTCTCGTCGACCCGCTGCCGCAGATCACGATCGCGGACGGCTTCTGGTTGGCGCGCACCGAGGTGACAGAAGGGCAGTGGCGGACCGTGATGAACGCGGAGAGGCGCACAAGCCGTGGGCCGACTTTCCCGGTGGTGGGTGTGAGCTTTCTCGAGGCGCTGGAGTTTTGTCGCGTGCTGAACGACCGGGAACGCGGGGCGGGGCGGATCGGAGCGGAGCATCGCTTCACGTTGCCGACCGAGGCGCAGTGGGAGTACGCCTGTCGCGCAGGGACGGACACGGAGTACGCCGGGCCGGTGGAGGCGCTGGGGTGGTGCGCCCTCAACTCCGGGAACACGCTCCATCGGGTGGCGACGAAGCGCGCGAACGCCTGGGGGCTGTTCGACCTGCACGGGAACGCCGCCGAGTGGTGTTTCGATGTCTACACGGAGCCGACCGTGTTCGGCACGGCGGAGCCGGTCCACTCGTTCCGCGGCCATGAACGGGTCGTTCGCGGCGGACACTACGCGGCCAGCGCCTCGCACTGCCGGTCGGCGGCGCGACAGTCGGAGAACGAACTCGCTTTCGCCGCCACGCTCGGGTTCCGCGTGGTCCTGGTTGCCGAGGCCGGGGCGGCCGTCTCTGCTGCGGCGGCGCCCCCGGCAAGGCGCACTCCTCCTTCCCCGACATCCCAACCATGAGCATCGAGTCGATCGACCATCCCGGCGAAATCAGTGCGGGCCTCCAGGCGGGGCGCCGCCGCTTCGGGCGCTTCACGTTGGCGCGTGAAGTTGCGTTCGGCGCGGCCACGGAGGACTGGCTGGCTCAGGACGAAACGCGGGGCGTCGCCGTGCTGCTGCGTTTTCTTCCCGCGACACCGGCCGAGGTCGCGCGGGGGGCGGCGGCTTTGCGCGCGGCGGCCGAACCGTATCTGCAGTGGCGTTATCCGGGCTTGGCGCGACTCGACGAGTTGGTGATCGACGAAGAGGGCGCGGCGTTCGTTTCCGAACCGGTCCCGGGCACTCCGCTGGCACAGCTGGCCGCGCAAGCCCCGGGCGGCGTGCTTGAGCTCGAGGAGGTGCGCGACCGGATGCTCGCCTTGTGCCGGTTGCTGGAGCCGATGCACAGCGAGGGCGTCGTGCACGGCGACCTGAAGCCGGCGCAGCTGGTCGTCGATGGCGCGACGACCACGCTCGTCGGCTACGGATGCGACGTCGCCACGGCGGCGCTCGGCGCCGTAGTGGCGGCGCGGACCGGAACGCCGGCGTTCATGAGCCCGCAGCGTCTCGACGGTGCTGCCGCCAGTCCGGCCGACGACATCTACGCGATCGGCGCGTTGATGTATGCGCTCCTGGTCGGCCGGCCGCCGTTCAGCGGAGGCGACGTACTTGCGCAGATCCGGTGGAAGGCGCCCGAGGCGATGGCGGAACGCCGTGTGGCGCGGCTGGGGGCGGCGGCGCGGCCGATCCCGTCCGAGTGGGAGGCGCTCGTGGCGCGTTGCTTGGCCAAGGAGCCGGTGCACCGGCCGGCGACCGTTGGCGAGATCGCGGCGGTGCTCGAGGCGGCGCCCCTGCCACCGCGGGCCGAACAGGCGCCGGCGGGACGGTTGCAGCAATGGGCGAAGAACCCGGCGGTATGGTTGGTCGCGGTGGTGGTGCTGCTGGTGGGGATGGTTGGCTACCATTTCGGGGTGGTCGTACCACGGGAGCATGCGGTCCGGTCCCAGAAGTTGGCGGTGACCGCTGCTCGTCGGGCGGAGGCGGCCAAGCGCGCCAACGACGGCAAATTCTGGGCCTCGACCGTGCCGGACGGCGCGATGGTCGAGGTCGGCGACAATCCGCCGTTCCGGGCCCCGGGCGGGCTCTCGTTGGCCCCCGGCCGTTATCCGGTGCGTGCGCGGGCGCGCGACCACGAGGACTGGTCGGGCGAGGTCCAGGTGTTTCCGCAGGCGCCGGCGCGGCTGAAGATCGAGATGACGCGATCGACCGGAACCGTCACGATCGCCGGCAAGAAGGGCGCGAAGGTCTTCGCGGGCGATCAGATGCTCGGGTACATCCCGCTGGTGCTGGAGAAGGTGCCGGCGGGGCCGGTCTCCTATTGGGTCCGGGAGGATGGCTTCACCTCCAAGAAAATTGAAGGGACCGTCGCAGGCCATGGCACGCTGCTGTTGACGGTCGACCTGCAGCGATGGGAGGGCCCGAGCGAAGGACAGCGATGGACTGTGCCCGATCTCGAGATGAGCTTCGTGTGGATCAAGCCTGGCGAGTTCCAGCTCGGGCCGTGGATGCCCCCTCGGTTCGAAGAGAAGCCCAAACCGGCCCCGATCTGGTTCGAGGTGAAGGACGGTTTCTGGCTCGGGTGCACCGAAGTGACGCAGCGGCAGTGGCTCAAGTTGATGGAGCGGAACTACAGCGCCGCCAAGGGCGACCGGAATCCGGTCGAGAATGTCACGTGGGACGAGGCGGTCTGGTTCTGTGCGCGGTTGAACGAGCGAGAACGGGAGGCCGGACGGCTGCCCGAAGGGTACGAATACTCGCTTCCCGAGAGCATGCAGTGGGAGCTGGCCTGCCGGGGCGGGGTTCCCGGCGACTATGCGGGCGACCTTCGCGCGCTGGCCTGGTTCGACGAGACGGCGGGCAAAGGGCATCATCCGGTCGCCACCGCGAAAGCGAACGCATTCGGGCTGCACGACATGCATGGTAACGTGTCGGAGTGGGTCCTTACCTACAGTGGCAAACCCTACAGGGGCATCCGCGGGGGAGGGTGGCGGGATCCGGCGGTCCTCTGCCGCGCATCCTTCCGCACGGAAGTGCCGGCCGACAACCGGACCGATCAGCTGGGTTTCCGCGTCGCGCTCCGGAAGGAGAACAGTGCCGGCGAGCGGAACTGGAACAAGCGGTAAGGCGGGCCAGCTCGAAACTGTCAGCCATCGAATACTTCTGCGATGAACCACACGTTCTGTTTCGAACTCGGGGAACCGGTGCGCCGGCTTGCCGCCGACCAACGCGTCTTCGGCCGCTTCCTCCTCCGGCGTCGGCTCGGGCGCGGTCGCTTCACGGTCGCCTGGCTGGCCCACGACACGCTCGCCAACAGCCCGATCGTCCTGAAGTTCCTGCCGACGGCGCTCGCGGCCGACCCGCAACTGCTGGCGGAGTTGCACGCCGAGTGCGCCCAGCTGCGTACCTTCCGGCATCCGGCGATCGTGACGGTGTCCAATCTCTGGACCGAACCGGCCATGACGGCGCTGGCGGTGGACTGGACTGAAGGTCGGACGTTGGCCGAACTCCTGCCCCAGCTGGGCACCGGCGGGTTCGAGGCGGAGGAGTTGGCCGCTTTCCTCGGGCCGGTGTGCGAGGCGCTCGACGTGGGGCACCGCCGTTTCCGGAGCC
Source organism: Verrucomicrobiota bacterium (assembly GCA_023446735.1). GTDB lineage: Bacteria > Verrucomicrobiota > Verrucomicrobiia > Opitutales > Opitutaceae > CAJCBL01. Next base: position 11,425 of record JAEXPQ010000272.1, on the reverse strand, counting down.
TGCATCACGATCTGCGCCCGGCGCACCTGATCCTGGGCAGGGTCGATGAGGCGAAGTTGCTCGACTGGGGCGTGGGCGCGGTGCTGCGCGAGGCGGCGGCACGGGCCGGCGGCGGCGCCGCCGTGCTCGGCGTGTCCCCCTACCAGAGTCCCCAACAGGCGATGGGGGCCGCTCCGTGCGTGGCGGACGACGTGTATTCGCTGGGCGCGACACTCTACGAGTTGCTCACGGGCCGACCGCCGTTCCACACAGGCGACATTGCGGTCCAGATTCGCGACGTCGTCCCGCCGACGGTGACGAAACGCCGCCGCGAACTCGGCGTGCCGGGGGCTCCCGTTCCGGTCTCGTGGGAGGGGGCGATCGAGCGGTGTCTCGAGAAGGATCCCGCCCGGCGACCGACTAGCCTGCGAGAACTGTCCTATCTGCTGGGCTTGGCAGATTCGGTGGAGCCGCCGCCGGAGGTGGAGGGGCAGACGATTGCGGTGGGAGGCGAGTGCGTCGCGGTGGCCGAGACCGGAGCAGGATCGGCTGCTCCGGAAGCGGCCGCCGGCGGGCTGCGTCGGTTCCTCCGCCCGTTGCCGCTCGCGCTTGGCGCGGGCGTGTTGCTGCTTCTGGCGCTGGCCCCGGTTTGGGTGTGGTCGATGGCGCGGCGTGCCCGGCAGGCGCTGCCGGCGGCCGTTGCGGCGCCGGCTCCTCCGCCGGTGGCGACCGGCGGCATCGTGGTACGCACGGCCCCGGACAAGGCCGAGGTGCGCGTGGGAACGGCGGTCTTGCAGCAGGCGCCGGTCACGGTCCCGGGGTTGGCGGCCGGCTCGTATCCAGTGCGGGTGCGCCTCGACGGGTACGAAGATTGGGAAGGCGCTGTCGAGGTGCGGCCCGGTGAGTTCGCGCAGGCCGAAGTGCAGCTCGTGCCGGTGAGCGGCACGGTTGAGATCGCGTCGGTCCCGAGCGGCGCGGAGGTGATCGAGGAGGGGCGGATCGTCGGCAAAACTCCGCTGCGACTGGAGCGTCGGCCAGTCGGGCCGGTCCGCTATACGCTCCGGTTGGAGCGTTTTGAGGACGCGGAGGTTTCGGGCGCGGTGGCGCGCAACTCCGTGCTGAAGCTGCGCTCGGAACTCGCCCGGTGGCTTGGCCCGGTGGAGGGGGAGGACTGGCGCCTCGTGGGACCGGCGATGCATTTCGTCTGGATCCCCCGCGGCGGCACCGAACTGGATTGGGTGGACGAGGGCGCCCTGGCGTCGTCCTGGTCGGGGACCACGCAGGCACTTTGGCTCTCGGCGACCGAAGTCTCGCAGGGCCAGTGGCGCGCGATCATGCGGACCAACCCGAGCCTCAACTCCGGCGATCTGCTCCCGGTGGAGAACATCGACGCGAAGGAAGCGGAGTTGTTCTGCCGGAAACTTACGGAGCGCGAGCGGGGCGCAGGCCGGCTGTCGCAGGACTACGAGTATGCGTTGCCGACCGGAGCGGAGTGGGAGTACGCCTGTCGGGCCGGCAGTGTGCGACCGGACGCCGGGGTGTTGACGGAGATGGGATGGTGGCTCTTCAACAGCGGCTACCGGACCCACGAGGTCGGGCGGAAACGGCCGAATGCCTGGGGACTGTATGACATGCACGGAAACGTCTGGGAGCTGGTCGCCGCCGGCAACGAAACCTGCTACCGTGGCGGAGGCGCCACCTCCCCGCTGGACAAGTGCGACCCGGCCGAGCGGATCGCGCGGGAAGCCGGCTACAAGCACGGCGAGATCGGGTTCCGGGTCGCCTTGCGTGGGGTGGGAACCGGCAACCGCAACCCGGCAGTCCGACGCCGATGAGTCCGCGGCTGGCTTCTGACGAAGATGAGGCGGTGCCGAACCGAGCGCTGGCGCTCTGGTCGCGGGTTTGGCGCCCCGGGTTGCGACTGCTGCTCTGTGCATGCGTCGCGGTGGCGAGCGGGGCCGGAGCCGCGTGGTTTCGGAGCCGGGGAAAGCCACCGCGATCCCCGGCGGTCCCGGTTCCGGTGCAAGTGCCGGAGGTCGCTCCGGTGCCGGCGTTGTCCGAAGCGCCGGGCCAGAGGGCTCCGGTCGGCGGGCTCGAGGTGCGGACGGCTCCGGCGGGTGCCACGGTGCGGGTCGGGGGATCGCTCTACGGTGTGGCCCCGTTGAGCGCGAAGGCGCTCGGGGTGGGACGGCATCCGTTGCGGATTACGAAAGATGGATACGAGGAATGGCGGGGCGAGGTCACGGTCACGGCCGGTGCGACCGCCACGGTGGAGGCGCGGCTGGTGCGAAGCGTGGGTTCCCTCGTGTTGGACACGGATCCGCCCGGGGCGCGGGTCCGGGTGGGCGATTCGAACCGCGTGGCCGACGGAGTGCCGTTCGCGGTGCCGACCGGGGAGTACGTGCTGCGGGTCTCGGCTCCGGGGTTCCCGGAAGCCCGTCGCACAGTCGAGGTCCGGCGCGGGGTGACGACGCGGGAGCGGATTTCGTTGCGAGGCGGACGGGTCGAAATCGGGTCGACCCCGGAAGGCGCCGAGCTGTGGGAGAACGGCAAGTCGGTGGGCCGGACCCCGTTCTCCGCCGCGGGAGTTCCGAGCGGCGAGCACCGCTACGAACTTGTGCTGCGCGACCACCGTTCCGCAGTGGTCGTCGTTCGGGTCGGCGACGACGAGTGCGCGCGGGCATCGGTCGTCCTGCAACCGTTCGTGGGACCGTGGCCGGGGCGTTCGTGGCGGATGCCGCAGCTCGGGGCGGTCTTCGTCTGGATCGCGCCGGGATCCTTCACCGCCAGGCGGCGGGTCGGCATCGGGGGAGTGGCGGAGTCGAAGGTGACTTTGACCGAGGGCTATTGGCTCTCGGATACGCCGGTGACCCAGCAGCAGTGGGAGGCTTTGATGGGACCGCGGGCCCAACGCGTGTCCGGTTCCGATTACCCGATCGAGGCGATCGGTTGGTTCGAAGCGATGGAGTACTGCGAGAAGCTCACGGATCGGGAGGACCTGGCCGGCCGTTTGCCGCCGGGGCATGTGTACACCTTGCCCACCGAGGCGCAGTGGGAGTACGCCTGTCGAGCCGGTGGCGGTGCCGCCCCGAGCGAGGATGTACGGGTGAGTACGGACTTTCCGGTTCCGACGGTGCCCGAGTTCATGCCGAAACGCGTGGCTCAGCGGAAGGCGAACGCCTGGGGCCTTCACGACATGCGTGAGAGCCTCCGCGAGTACTGCCGCGACGACCTCACCGACCGGAAGCCCGGCGAGTGGGTCGACCCCGTCGGTTCGACCAGCGGGCCGAGACGGATCTGCCGCTACGTCAGTCCGAGGGGCGGCATCGACCCGGATGGCTCTTTCGCTCGGATGCTAGTTAATGGCGAGGTGAAGGTGCCGTTGATCGGGTTCCGCGTCGCGTTGGTGCGTCGGCCGGATGGAATGTCGACCGACTCCGTGGGGCCGTGACGAGGGTCAGTGACGGTATTCCACCACCCATTGCGTGCGGCCGAGCCGTAGTTGCATTCCGGTTTGAAGCGAGACGGTCTCGCGAGGGTGGATCACCCGGTGGTCGATCCGCACCTCCGCTCCGGCCGCGACGACCTGCAACTGGATCTCGTGCTCGTTCCGGAGGAAACGCCCGTGCCGGGCGACGAGACTTGGGTCCGCGAGACGGAGCGCCGCGTCGTCTCCGGATCCGAATGATGCCGAGGAGAGCACCCACAACGCCTCGCATGGAGGTGGTTGTGAGCTTGTGGGGACGAGGCGCAGGCAGCCGACTTCTGGCGTGGCCGCTGCCTGGGTTTCGGCGCTGTCGTCTTCCTTGGGAAGGAAGTCGAGGCGGAGGCTGTAGTCGTCTGCAAGCAGCAGATGCTGCGGTGGGCCTGCGGGCGAGATCCGGGTGCCTTGGGCTCCGAGCCTGCGACCATCGAGCCGGGACCCGTTGACGCTGCCCGGATCGCTCACCTGGAAGCCGCCTCCGCGGGCTTCGATGACGACGTGGAGCTTGCTCAGCCGCCGGGTTCTCGCGTCTTCAGCCGGGGTCCGCGGCCAGAACCAGCCGACATAGTCGGCGCGCGAGCGGGATCGCCCGATCCGGAGGCGGGACCCGGTCACCAGCCGGATCTCGCGGGTTTCGTCGGCGCAGGAGCGCAGGACACAGCATGGCGCGGCCGCGGCGCTGTCCGAGCAGTCGGGCAGGGCGGGGGTGGCCCAGTCGCCCGGGCAGCCGGGCGCGAGGTCGATCGGCTGGAACGAGGCGGACAACTCGTGGGCCAGCAGTTCGTTGAGCGAAGGAAGGCGGAGGCCGTCGAGCAGCCCGGCGAACGAGAGGTCGCCGAATTCCGCGCCGAGGGCGGCGTTGGCGCCGCAGTCCTTCTGGCATTGGATGTCGCCGAGATTGATCTCGATCCGGCTCTCGGGCGGCGCCAGCACCCGCAAGGGAATCCGGCCGGAGAACACGAGCTCGCGGTCGTCGATCCGGCATGCGAGGCGGATGGAGAGCAGGAATTGTCCCGCGCGGCGCGGCTCGATCTCGACCGGAACCGTGGCTGCGACGGTCGGCGAGAGTGGTCCATGGTCGAAACGACTTTCTCGTTCCAGCGCGCCGGAGCGCAGCGAGCCGGCGACGCGCTCCACGTGCGAGCCGCCGCGGACGACAAGGCGCAGCAGTGCAAGACTCGGATACCCGGCAACCAGCGGATGGGGAAACCGCAATGCGGCGGCCAACGGCGCCGAGCGGGGTGGTTCGTCCGTGCCGAGCGTGCAGGGGGCGGCCGCTGGCGCGTCCGGGACCGACCGGTCGAGGCAGCGGGGGGCGGTGGAGGTCATGGCGGCCTTCGGGCAAAAGGCGTGCCACCGGCCCGGCGGTTCGGCGGGCGACCTCACGCCTGCATGACGGCGGCGACCGCGGCGCGGGTCAGGACGGGGGCGGTCGCCTCGAGCGCGAGGCGATGGATGACGTTGCGCAGTTCGCGCACGTTGCCCGGCCAGCGGTGGTTCCGGAGGGCGGCGAGCGCCTCCTGGGCGAGGGCGAGCTCGGCCAAGCCGTTCTCCTGACAAAACAGCCGGAGGAAATGGGGGGCGAGGTCGTCGATGTCCTCCGGGTGCTCCCGCAGCGGCGGCATGACGACCTTTGCGACTTCCAGGCGGTAGAGCAGATCCTCCCGGAAGGTGCCGGCGCGGACGAGGTCGCGGAGATCGCGGTTGGTCGCGGCGAGGATGCGCACGTCGACGCGGTCGGGCCGTTCGCTGCCGAGCCGTTCGACCTCGCCCGTTTCGAGCACGCGCAAGAGCTTGGCTTGGACGTTGGCCGGGAGTTCGCCGATTTCGTCGAGAAAGAGCGTGCCGCCGTTCGCGAGCAGGAAGCGGCCCTTGTGGTCGGCGCGGGCGTCGGTGAACGCGCCGCGCAGGTGACCGAAAAGCTCGCTCTCCATCAAGGCCGGCGGGACGGAGGCGCAGTTGACCTTGATGAAGGGCTGGTCGGCCCGCGGGCTGTGGTGGTGGAGGAAATGCGCGGCCACCTCCTTGCCGCTGCCCGTTTCGCCGGTGATCAGCACCGTCGCCTTCGTGGCTGCGACGCGCTCGAGACGGGCACGTAGGGTCTGCACGGCTGCGCTGCGGCCGAGCAGCGGCGACTCTTCGCGACACGCGCGGAGCGCCCGGTTCTCGCTCCGCAGCGCCCGGATTTCGTGAGCACGGGCGCCGCTGCGCACCCAGAGCTGCACCGCGCACTGGAGCAGGACGCGGTCCGAGGCGGAAAACGGCTCCCAATCTGCGGAGCGCAGGGCCACGATCACCGGGGCGGGGTCGGTGGCGGGTCCGGCGCCGACCGGGCGGACCGGGGCCACGAGATACTGGAACTGGCCCAGCCGTTCCTGGAACCGGTCGAGTTCCTTGGCCTGGTAGGCGGTTGCTTCGGGAAGGGCTCGGAATCGTTCCAGAAGGTAGGGCGCGAACTTGATCCGCGGCCGTTTCTCGTCGCGGAGCACGACATGGGCGAGGGCGTTGGCGGAATCGTAGTATTGGACGGCGCCGGCGCGGAGGCTCTCCACCGCCAAGTCGAGCCACTTGCCCAGCCCTTCGGGCTCTTCGACGCCCTCGGTCACCCAGCTGCAGAGATGATAGAAGGCGGCAAGGTGGCGCTCGGCGGCGACGTCCGGCAGTCGCAGGGCTTCGCGAACCGTGTCGGTCTGGCGGGGCTCCAACGCCTGCTGCTGGGCCTGGAGCGGCGCGGCGGGCGCCGCGGCGGCCTTCGCGGAGAAGACCAGCTCCACGTTGCCGATGGCGACGCGGTCGCCGTCCTGGAGGGCGGCCTCCTTGCGGGGCATGCCGTTGACCCGGACGCCATTGCGGCTGGCGAGGTCGACAATTCGTACCGAGTCATCGGTGACGACAAGCTCGGCGTGGCGGCGGGAGACGGAGCGGTCGGCGAGCGCGATGGCGTTCTCCTTGTCGCGCCCGATGCCGAGCGTGCCGGAAACAAGCGGATACTTCGCCGCGGGCCGCCCGGGGAGCGTGTGGACGAGGCACGGATTGAGGAGGGAGTTCAGCATCGGGAAGGGGAGGCAAGGACCGTGCCAGCGACGGCGGGCGCCCGGCCGGGGGAGGGTTGCGCGGCGCGGATTCCACCGGGAGGACGGGAGACGATAAAGGCGAAAGTGCGGGGGTGAAGCTCCGGGGCATTGGCCCGTCCAGGCGGTATCCGAAGATCGGTTGGCACGGGAATTGCCGGGGGATAAGCGCATGAACCCCGTATCAAAGAACACATCCTTTGTCCGCCGCGCAGCGGACTTTCTTGGGCATCGTCTCGCCGCCGGCAGACGTCGCTGGTGGACGCCGCCGGCGGTCGATCGTTCGGTCCGGGCCGTGGTGGTGGCCGGCTCGTTCGCCGTGGTCCTGGCGGCCGCACCCGCCTATGGACTCGAGGTGCCGGCGGCCGGCGCGATCGTGGCGGGCCCCGGGCACACCGTCGCGATCAGGAGCGACGGCACGGTCTGGGCCTGGGGCGACAACAGTTGCGGCCAGCTCGGGGACGGTACGACGACCAACCGCGCCACCCCGGTTCAGGTGGTCGGGCTTTCCAACGTGGTGAGCGTGGCAGTCGGTGTGAACCATACCGTGGCGCTCAAGCGCGACCGCTCGGTTTGGGCGTGGGGCGACAACACCTTCGGGCAGTTGGGTGATGGTACGACGGTGCGCCGGACCACACCGGTGTCGATGTCCGGACTGGCCGGGATGGTGGCGGTGACTGCAGGAGATGGGTTCTCGGTCTTGCTCGCGGATTCCGGTGGCCGCATCTACGCCTGCGGCTGGAACGGCAACGGTCAGCTGGGAGACGGGACGTATACCGGACGCACCGTGCCGACGTCCGTAACAGGTTTTCCCAAGGCATTCGGGTACACCGGGGTCGTGGCGATCGCTTCGGGCCTCGATCACACGGTTGCGTTGAAGAAGGACGGCACCGTGTGGGCCTGGGGGGCGAATCGCAACGGACAGCTCGGCATCGGCAGCACTATCGACTCACCGAAAGCGGTGCAGCTTTACGAGCTGAGCTGGATCGCGGCTCTGTCCGCGGGTGCAAATCACACGGTGGCGCGGGCGAGTGACGGCACCGTCTGGGCGTGGGGCGACAATGCTTCCGGCCAATTGGGCGACGGAACCACGGAGACGCGTTTGGGCGCCGTGCGCGTCGCGAGTTTGGCCGGCGCTCGGGCGATCTCCGCCGGGTTGAACCACACCGTCGCGTTGATGGCCGACGGCTCGGTGCTGGCGTGCGGCGGCAACCAGTGCGGCCAGTTGGGCGACGGAACCACGGTCGGCCGGCTGGTTCCATCCCTGGTCGATGTGGGGCCTGACGTGGTGGCGGTCACCGCGGGGGGCGAACACACCGTCGCGCTGTTGAGCGACGGGTCGGTTTGGGGTTGGGGCAAGAACACTGCCGGTCAACTCGGGATCGGTACCCAGCAGTGGAGCAAACCGGGGCCGGTCGCCGGTCTCGGGCCGGTGGGTGCGGTGGCGGCGGGCGGCCAGTTCGCGCTGGTTCTTCGCCGTGACGGATCCGTGCAGGCGTGGGGAGACAATCATTACGAGCAGCTGGGGCGCTCGGGAGCGGACTTCAGTTCGGTGCCCGAGACCGTACCGGGCGCCGCCGGGATCGCGGCGATCGCGGCGGGGTCCGACCATGCGGTGGCGCTCGGCGCCGACGGCACGGTGTGGACCTGGGGCCGCAACACCTACGGCCAGTTGGGCAACGGATCGACCGCCAACTCGCTCCGAATCCCCCGGCCGGTGCGCGGGTTGACCGGCGTGAGTGCGGTCGCCGCCGGTACGTTCCACTCAGTCGCGCTCAAGAGCGACGGCACAGTCTGGACTTGGGGCCGCGGCGATTTCGGCCAGTTGGGCAGCGGTGCGATGCCGCGTTCGCAGACCACCCCTGTCCAGGTCGCGGGCTTGACGGGAGTCGTGGCGATCGAGGCGGGGGCTTACCACACCGTGGCGTTGAAATCGAACGGGACCGTGTGGACGTGGGGATGGAACTACTACGGTGAACTCGGTGATGGTACCACGAGCTCGCGCATCGTCCCGGTGCAGGCCTACGGCCTCACCGGCGTCCGTTCGATCGCCGCCGGCGGGTCGACGGACTATCCGTTCACGATCGCGGTGAAACTCGACGGCACGGCGTGGGCATTCGGCGCCAACTACGACGGTCAGTTGGGCGACGGATCGACCACCCGCCGCGCGTATCCTACGAAGATGATCGGGGTGAACTCGGCCGTAGCGGCCGCCGCCGGAGGATGCCATAGCGTCCTGCGAATGGTCGACGGTTCGGTCTGGGCTTGTGGCGGCAATCGTCACGGCCAACTGGGGGATGGAACGATGGTTGGTCGTCTCACGCCCGTGCAGATTTCGGGCCCAAGCTCCATCTGCGGTATCGCGGCGGGGCTGGATTTCACTCTGGCTTTGTTGAGCGATGGACAGGCGAGGGTCTGGGGCAGCAACGCCGCGGGGCAGCAGGCCTGCGAGCCGGGGCTTCCCGAGCGGAGCGCGATCCGCCTCATCGCCTCCGCCGAGGATACGGATCAGGACGGGATGGCCGACGCCTGGGAACTCGAAGCCTTCGGGGCGCTGGGGTCGAGCGGCGGCGCGGATCCCGACCAAGACGGTCTGCCCGATATCCAAGAGTACACGAAAGGCTCGGATCCGCTGGAGGCCGACGCCGACGGCGACCTGCTCACCGATTTTGCCGACGACTATCCTAACGATGCGTTCAACGGCGTGATTCCGACGCTGACGGTGCTCGGCGGCGACAAACAGTACGGGCTGCGCGGCGCCTTCAACGCCGAGCCGTTCGAGATCGCCGTCTGGGACGCCACCGGGACGAACCCGTTGGCCCACGTTCCGGTGTCCTTCACCGTCGTGTCGGGCAGCGGCACGGTGTCCGTGCGGAGCGACGGCACCGCGCCCGAGGCGGCGACGTTCGAGGCTCGCACCGACGAAGACGGGATCGTGCGCGCCTACTATCGCCACACTTCTGCCACGGGCTTGCGGAGCGTCGTGCTCGTCCGCGCCGCGACCGCGAATCTCACGGTGCAGACCACCAGCGTCGGGCAGCCGAACGAGGACGACGATCTCGACGGGGTGACGAACGCCGCCGAGATCGCGCAGGGGACCAGCCCGGGGGATTTCTACAACGGCGCGTTTCCGCAGCTCGCGTTTGTCGTGGGGGTCGACGGGCAACTCGGACCGCAGGGGCTCGTGACGTTGCAGGTGCGCCGCGCGGCGGACGGCGCCGTGCTCGCGAACGCTCCCGTGGTCTTCCGTCTTTCTAGCGGCACTAGCCTCATTGCGGCGACGCCCGGCGGACCAGGGCTGCGCAACCTTTCGGTGCGCACGGACGCCGATGGAATCGCCCGCGGCTACGTGACGCTCAACGGCACCTCCCCGCAGGTGCTCAACGGGCTGGCCTACAGCGGTACGGTCGCGACGGGCGTCCAAACGGTCCTGCGCGCGCCCTCCCTGGATTCCGACGGCGATGGGGTCACCGATACGGCGGAGATCGCCGCCGGCACCGATCCAACCGACTACTACAACGGCCTGATGCCCGTGGTCACGCCGCTGTTCGACCCGGCGGACACGAATCCGTACCGCTTCGTCTCGTTCCGTCTCACCCGCGCGTCGGACGGTGCGGTCTTGGTGCGGGCGCCGGTGCGTCTGGCGGTGACGACCGGCGCGAGCTCGCTGCTGAACATGCAGAACGGCCAAATGGGCACCGAGTTCGATGCCCGGACCGATGCCACCGGTGTCGTTCACGGGTTGGTGGCGTTCAACCTCCAGCAGCCGGGCCTGCCCGATACCCTGTTGGTCACCGTGAACGTGCAGCATGAGAATCGGGTGACGCCGATCTTCCTGCCCGCTCCGCTCTGAGACGCCCAGAGTTTCCGCCGGAGGTGCAAGCCGGTGGCGAGACCTCCGACCCCGGCGCGCGACGCGCGGGGGCCGGATCGCCGGTGGGGCTGGTGCACGGCGAATGCGAACACGACACCGGGGCGGGGCGTTCCCGCCCCGGTGTTTTTGCCCCGGCGGCTGGGGGTTGGCACGGAAGATGCCGAGAACGAGACAGCGACGTAGAAGCAAGATGAACACCACAGGCAACAGGACGATGGGGGCCCGAAGCCTCCTGCTGGTCGCGGCGCTGGGCGGCTGCGACGCGGCATGGGGCGGGGACGCCCCGCGGAGCGCCCCCGGTCGCGCGCCGGAGCGGGTTCTCGAACCAGCTCCGCTCTCCGCTTCGTATCCGGGAGTCGATGCGTTCGAGGCCGCGGAGCGCGCGGTGCCGCCACGCGCCGGCGTCGCGGTCCGGCAGGATGCGATTTGTTTGGCAGGAGGCGAGGTCGTCGAGGTGCTGCGCCGGCCCCGCGAACGGCGCGAGACGTTCGCCGGCGATGCGTTCTACGTGCCACCCGAGGCCGACGGAATCGTGTGTTTGACGGTCGAGACCGAAGGCATGGAAGAGGTCTTCCTGCTACGTGGTATCGCGCCGGGAGAGACGCTTGGCGGTGTCGTGGCCCGTCGCTGGGTGGACGACGCGGGCCGGCGTCCGCGGAGCGTCGTCGACGAGGCGAGGATCCAGGCGGCGCTCAAGACGGCGCCGCGCTACATCGTGGTCGAATGAGCGCGCCACGACACAACACGGGCGGGGTTGGTGGCCTTGGCCCGCGGGGGCGGGCGGGCACGGGCTGGCTGCTGTTGGTGGCGTTGCTCCTCGGCGGTTGTGTTGGTGGCCCGCCGACGGTCCGCCCGACTCCGGTGGTGGCAGATGCCGGAATCTTGGTGACGGAGGAGGTCGTGGAAGGCGTCACGCTCGTACGGTGGGCACGGTGGACGCGCGCGGGCGGGCGGCCGGGCCGCGCGGCGTCCCGGGTCCGTACGGTTGCCGAGCCGGAGCCGTGCGCGCTCCCGGTT
>JAEXPQ010000262.1 GCA_023446735.1 Verrucomicrobiota bacterium | reverse complement strand
CGCGACTGGCTGGCGGCGGGGCATCACGCGGACATGGCGTGGATGGAGCGCACCGCGGACAAACGGCTTGATCCCGGCCTCGTGCTCGGCGGGGCGGGCAGCGTGATCGTGCTCGGGGTCAACTACTGGCCCGGCGCGGCGGTCCCGGGGGCGCCGATCGCGCGCTACGCGCTGCATTCGGACTACCACGACACCATCCAGCCCGGGCTGGCGGCGGCCGGGCGGGCGATCGAGGCGGTCTGCGGGCTGCTTCCGACAGACTATCGCTACTACGTCGATGCGGGGCCGGTGCAGGAGCGCGGCTGGGCGGCGGAGGCGGGCGTGGGATTTCGCGGCAAGAACGGCAACGTGATCTCGCGCCAGTTCGGCAACTGGCTGCTGTTGGCGACGATCCTCGTGCGGGCGGACTTCGCGCCGGACGAGGCTTTGGCCGCCACGGCGCCCGGGCGCACCGGTTTGCTGTGCGGCAAGTGCACGCGCTGTCTCGACGCCTGCCCGACGGCGGCGTTTCCCGAGCCCGGGCGGGTTGATGCGCGGCGGTGCATCAGCTACCACACGATCGAGAACCGCGGGTTCGTGCCGCGGGAGCTGCGAGCGCGTTTCGGCGCACGGGTCTTCGGCTGCGACGACTGCCTGGCGGTGTGCCCGTGGAATCGATTCGCGCAACTCGGCCGCAGCGAGCTGCTCGCCCGGCGTCACGATCTGGCTCGGCTCGGCGTGCTGGAGATTTTGCGCCTCACCCCGGAGCGGTTCCGCGAGGTCTTCCGCGGCACCGCGGTGAAGCGCACGAAGTTGGTCGGGGTGCTGCGCAACGCCTGCATCGCGGCCGGTAACGTCTGGGTGGACGGTGCAGCCGATCCCGCGGGCGAGCGGCCTGCTGCTGCGACGGAGCTGTTGCGCCTGGTGGGGCACGAGTCGCCGGTGGTGCGCGGCCATGCGGTGTGGGCGGTCCGGCGCGTGCTCGGAGATGTGCGCGCGGCGCCGGTGTTGGCAGAAGCGCGAGCGGCGGAGACCGCTCCGGAAGTGCTGGCCGAATACGAAGCGTCGTTCACGCCGGCGGCGTGAAGAGTTCGCGCATCTTGTCGGCGAAGACCGCCGGGGGGCGCACGGGTTCACCGTCGCGATTGATGAAGGCGTGCAGCGTGTGCCCGGTGACGAGCTTGAGGCCGCGGGCCTCGACCTCGTAGTCGAGGCGCAGGCGGACGCACGGTTGCTCCTTCATCCGGGAGACGACGGTGACGATGTCGTCGTAGAGGGCGGGGCGGTGGTAACGGGCCTGCACCTCGATCACCGGCAAGCGGAAACCCTGCGCTTCGAGCGCGCGGTAGGGGATGCCGTGGGCGCGGAGCAGTTCGGTGCGGCCGACTTCGAACCACGCGAGGTAGTTCGCGTGGTAGACGATGCCCATCATGTCGGTCTCGGCGTAGCGGACGCGGATTTCGGTACGACCCTCGATCATGGGTGCGAGTTGGTCACAAAACGCGCGACGGGCCAAGCTCGCGCCGCACGGTGTCCGGCTCGGCCGTGTCCCCGGAGGCGAGGGACGGGTGTCGAGGGACGAGCGCCAATCCATCGGTGAGCCGGTCCAGTGCGCTGGTTTGCTCGGAGTCTCGCTGGACGCTCCGGCTCTCGACGCTCGTCGGCTCGCCCCCCGACTGGCTCACTCAGTGGTCGCTGAAGAGGACGTTGGCCGAGCGTTGCCAGCAGTTGCGCCGCGCCCACTCGCGACCGTTGGTGCCGAGTTGCTCGCGCAGGTCGGGATCGGTCACGAGCCGTTGGAAGGCGCTGGTGAGCGAGGGAAGGTTCACCGGCGGGACGAGCAAACCGGTGACGCCGTCGACCACTGCCTCGGGGACGCCTCCGACCGCGTGGGCGATCACCGGCAGGCCGTGGGCGGAGGCCTCGAGGTAGACGAGGCCGAAGCCCTCGACGCTCGACTCGTGGTTGACGCTGGTCATCGCGAAGATGTCGGCGCGGTCGTAGATGTCGTCGAGCTGCTCGTCGCCCACATCGCCGAAGAAGCGCGTGGTGACGCCGCTGCATTCGGCGGTCTCGCGCAGGAGCATCTCGTAGCCCTCGCGCCGGCCGGTGCCGACCATCCAGTATTCAATCCGTTGGCGCAGGTGGAGGGGGAGGGCCTTGAGCGCCTCGAGGATGAACATCTGGCCCTTGCGCGGGTGGAGGCGCCCGACGGTAAGGATGATCACCTTTTCGCCCCCGCCGAAGCGGCGGGGCTGGTCCTTGGCGAAATCGGACCGCAGGGCGCCGGGCGTGATGATGGTCTTCTCGGCGGCTTCGGGGAAGTTGGAGCAGAGCAGGCGCCGGGTGTAGTGGGTGAGGGTGCTGATGCGGTCGGCGCGTTTGATGAGCGCGCGGGCCAAGCAACGCCGGGGGCCGCGCCCGGCGAAGCGGAGAATCTCGGAGCCGTGGAAGGTCAGCAGCAGGCGGCCCGGGCGGAAGGCCTTGAAGAACTGCAGGGTCATCATCGTCAGCATCGGGCCCGGTTCCGGGAGGTAGACGGTGGCCTTGCGCAGGGCGCGGCGGTTGGCGACGAGGTGACGAGCCAAGCGCATCTGGCAGCCGAGGTCGTGGGTGCCCTTGAGCGCGAGGCGGCGGATCGGGAAGGGCCACGATTTCTCGGGTTCGCCCGGGACATGCGGTGCCCAGACCTCGGTGTTGTAGCCCAGCGTGGCGGTGGCCTTGGCGATCTCTTCGGTGAACGTGGCGATGCCGCCGCGCCGAGGGTGAAACTCGTGCGTGATGATGTACACCGGCTGCTTCGCAGCGACTGAGACCATGAATGGACTTCGACCGAACTCGGTTATCGCAGTTCCCTGACCGTGCCTATGGCGGACCTGTCTACGCCTTCGGGCCTCCCACGCAAAGCACAATCCCAGGAAACGGCGGGCGACCGAAGCGGCGCGGGAATGGGTCGTCTACCACCACGCGATCCTGCAGGGGGCGTTGCGCAGCGCCCTGCTCGGCCGCGAGGTCCTGGCCTCCGCCACCGTCACATTCCGGCCGCCCACGATCGTGGCGCGCTCGCGATCCGCGTCGGCCCTGATCGCGCTCCGCCACGGCGAAGGCGGAGATCGCTGCTCCGGCGAGCAGTGCCACAAGCGGAGGGACGGGGGCCGAGTTGGAGCTCGGCGCGCCCAAGGGACGGTCAGGTTCCGGGGGGGCGGGCGCCGACGAGCAGTCGTTCGAGGCGTTCGATCTCGCCGACGACGGTCTGCGCCTGTGCCTCCATCTCATGCGCGGCGGAGGCGGACTCCTCGGCGGCGGCCGCGTTGCGGTGGGTGGCCTTCTCGATGTCCCCGATGGACGAGGCGACCTGGGTGATGGCGGCGCGCTGCTTCTGGGCGCCCTGCTGCATCTCGTGCATCGCGGTCTTGAAGGTGCTGATCTGCGAAAGGATGCGGGAGAGCTGGTTGTCGACCTGTTCGCTCAGTGTGTTGCCTTCGTGGGCACTGCGGACCGCGTGCTCGATCATCTGGTGGGTCGACTTGGCGGAGTCCGCGCTCTTGTGCGCGAGCGAGCGGACCTCCTCGGCCACGATGGCGAAACCGGCTCCGGCCTCCCCGGCGCGCGCGGCCTCGACGGCGGCGTTGAGCGCGAGAATGTTGGTCTGGAACGCGATCTCCTCGATGGCCTTGGCGATGCTCGCGATCTTCGTGTTCGACTCCAGGATGCGCTGCATCGCGCCGCGCATCTGCTTGGTCGAGGCGGAGCTTTCGGTGACGGAGGCGTCGCTCTCCCGGACCAGTTGCAGGACTCCTTCCAGCCGTTCGCCCTCGCCGGTCGCCAGAGCGGTTATCTCCTCGACGGTCGCGTGGATCTCCTCGATGGAGGAGGCTTGGGCGGAGCAGCCCTCGGCGAGGTTCGACGCCGCAGTCGAGACCTGGAGCGAGAGCTGGCTGCCCTTCTGCGAGGACTCCTCGAGCTGCCCGGACACGGAATGGATCGAGCGGGTGATGTGGCGGATGGTGATGAAACTGCCCAGGGTCGACAGCAGGATGGCGAGGGCGACGGCGGCGGCCGAGGCGTACATCTCGAGATCGGCCTCGCGCCGGCGCTGCTTGGTGTAGTTGTGCACATCGGCCTGCACGAAATCGATGAAGTGGTTCATGTCCTTCCCGTGCTGCAGGTAGTCCTGCTTGAGCCGGGCGGCGTGCTCCTTGTCGAAGGTGTGGCGGCCGCCGGCGGGCGGAGGGCCGGCCTTGATCACGAGATCGGTCGCGGCCTCGAAGGTCTTGAAGACGTCGTTGTCGATGTGGCGGCGGAAGAGCTGCACGCCCTCGGGACTGGAGAGCATCTCGATCCGGCGGAGCAGCGGCCGGATGTCGTCGACGAAGGCGGGGAAGCGGGCGGAGGCCTCGTTCACATCGCCGGAGCCGAGCGCGTAGCTGAGGAGGCCGCCGTGCCGGTCGATCATCAACCGGGCCTGGAGGGTGAGGTCGGCGACCATCACCTTGCGCACGAGTTCGGCGTCGCTGGTCTCGGTCGCCAGCTGGGGGATCAGGCCGATCAGGCGCTTGATCTCGCCGTTGTAGAGGAGGGTCGTCTGCCAGGGATGGGCGTTGGCGACGACGATGCCGGAGCGCAGGGGTTCGAGGCGTTTCTCGAAGTCGAAGCCGTTGCGCACGAGGTCGCGAAACGGCGGCGAGAACTCGTCCAACGGCATGGCAGCGACGGTGGCCTCGATCGATTTCACGACCTCGCGGGTGCCGGCGATGAGGGCGTCGTATTTCTGCCGGCCCTCGTCGAGCTTGCCCGGCTGGGCGAAATCGCGGTGGGCATGCCAGACGCCGCCGCTCTCGAGGGTCCAGGCGTTGCCGAGCTGGAACAACTGGCGCAGGAGGACGCTCACCTGGTCGAAGTTCCGCAGCTGGCGGGCGTTGTGGTAGCTGCGGTAGACGAGCGCACCGCCGAGGCAAAGGGCGATCGAGGTCACGAGCACGTTGAGGACGATGATGCGGGTCTTGATGGTCATCGCGGGGGGGCGTGTGGGGTCTTTGGAGATTCGGTCGTTCGTCCCGACGATTGAGGGCTTTTTCCTGTTTTCGGCCTAGCGCTGCGCGGAGGAAACGGCCGCGGTGGTATATGAGCCGGATTGAGGTCAATCCAATGACGTCTTGCCTTGGTGGGCAGTTGCCACGAAGGCAGGGTCAAGAAGTGCGCCAATCCGATTTTTAGTTACGCCGCGAGACAGGATATAGAGACGTCATGCCTTGAAGGGGCTGTTGCCCAAATGAGCAGGACGAAGAAGTGCGCTTATCCGATTGTTAGGTACGCCGCGAGGCGACCGCCGGTTTCGTCGAACAACAGCGCGTGAGGCCAGCCGCCGCAGTGGCATTGGTCCCGGGATCCGCGCGCAAAAGCGGCGACGCCCGTGCCGCGGCCGGCGGTGGGCCGGTGAGGCCGGATTGAAGGGCCGGATTGAAGGGGACATGTCGCGACTCTTGACCGAGTAACCAAAAAAAGGAGCCAGGAGGCGCCTGTCGCACCGTCGCTGTCTCAGCCTTCGCTGCGCGTTGGTGCACTTTGTCGCGTCGGCGACCGTCGATCCAGATGGGGGCACAAATCGACGTCGGCGGCGGCGAAGCGGTCGGAGAGAAGGATCACTTCTCGCGCGAGAATCGGAATGCGAAGGGAGCGCCGCGGCTTGGTTTCGTCAGCCCGGCTGAATTCGTCTTCCGGGGCTCAGGCACAAAAAAGCGGGGCGCGGCAGCGGGCCGCCGGCAAAGAGGAGGGGGA
>JAEXPQ010000259.1 GCA_023446735.1 Verrucomicrobiota bacterium | reverse complement strand
ACTGGGAGCTGATCAAGAACGAGAGCGCGACGAGCGTGAGCGCGTTCCGCACGCCGACCGAGAAGACCGTGCAGCTCGACACCGGCCTCGGCCTGCGCACCGAGCGGTGGTCGCTCAACGTCTCGCTTTTCGCCAACCGCATCGCCGACTTCCTACTCGTGCAGAGCGGATACCGGAAGCTCGCCGGCATGGGCACGCGCCTCGCCACGATCACGCGCGCCATCGACGCCGAGACGTGGGGCGGCGAGCTCTCGGCGAACTACCGGCTCACCGAGCATTGGCGCGCCGACGTCACCGCGGCGTACACCCGCGGCCGCAACCGCACCGACGCCCGTCCGCTCGGGCAGATCCCTCCGTTGGAGGGCCGGATCGCGCTCGCGTACGTCGAGTCGAGCTGGTCTGCCGGGGCGTTGCTGCGCGCCGTGGCGCGGCAGGACCGGGTCGCGATCGGGCAGGGCAGCATCGTCGGCCAGGACCTCGGTGCGACGCCCGGCTTCGCCGTCGTCTCGCTCAACGCGAGCTGGCGTTTCCGCGCGTGGGGCCGGCTCTCGGCGGGCGTGGACAACCTGTTCGACCGGACCTACGCCGAGCACATCAGCCGCTCCGGCGCGATGGTGGCCGGCTACGAGCAGACCACGCGCGTCAACGAGCCCGGCCGCACCCTCTGGACCCGGCTTGACGTGAGCTTCTGAGCGCCGCTCGCCGGTGGCGCGCCTGTATGGTGCGTCGCCGGCATGGGAGCCGCAGATGCTCCGGTCGCAAGGTATAACAAGCGCCTAGCCAACAACTGGATCGGCGACTTCTACACCCGCTTTCTGCGCTGCGGGCCCCTGCTGCGCTTTCAATTGGACGCCGCTTTGCTTTCAAATAGCCGGCTTTCGGCTTTCAAATGGACGGCCTCGAGGTGAAGGCGGAGCGACCGTCACGGCGGCGGACTTCAGCGGCCTGCGAAGGCTCGCCGATGCCGCTGGCCCGCGTTTCACCCTCGGCCTGGTGCTCTACGACGGCGACACGGTCGTTCCCTTCGGTCCGCACCTCTACGCCGCGCCAGTATCGACTCTCTGGTGGTGAGGGCCCGAGGCCGCCGGCGCCGCCACTCAGCGCCCGAGCCCGAAGAGCGGGTGGTGCGCGAGGATCCACAAGCCCAGGCCGATCAGCACGTAGGGACCGAGCCGGGCGGACCAGCGTTGCACGAACGGGCCCCAGGCCGGGTGGCGCACGGCGGCCCGGGCGAGGGCGCACCAGACGAGCGCGAGGATGAGGAACGCGACGGCGGTCGCGACCTTCTGGCCGAAGCTCAGCAGGGCGAAGGCGGGGATGTAGGCACCGAGGTTGTCGGCGCCGTTGGCGATTGTCACCACGGCCACGGTACGCCACGAGGCGAGGCCGGCCGGGGTGTCGTCGCCCGCGGGGCGGAGGAGCCAGCGCAGGCCGAGCAGCAACGGCGCGAGGCCGAGCCACGGCAGCCAGTCCGGCGGCGCGGCGAGGGCGAGCCAGGCGGCGAGGAAGCTCACGCCGGTGAGCACGCCCAGCCCGAGCAACTGGCCGGCGACGATCCCGCGAGCGCGCGCGCCCGGCTGGGCGAAGAAGACCATTAGCAGCACGAGATCGTCGGCGTTGGTGGCGACGAACAGCAGAGTGGCGAGCAGGATGGTTTCGAGGAGGGCGAGCATCGCGGTGGCGCGGGCGGATCAGGCGGCGGGCGCGCCGGCGGTTGCGATCCATCCCGAGGGGCTCATGCGGGGAGAAGACAGCGGTGCGCCGGCGGACTCCAACCCGAAAACTCGCGACGTCGGGGCGCCGGCTGCGGGGCTCGAGCCGAAGATGTCACCGTCCTGTAACTCAAAACCGGCCGGCGCCGATTGAGCGAGGCACGGGCGCGGGTAGATTGGGGCCAACCTCAACCCCTCCCGCCATGATCGTCGACCTCGCCGCCCAACGGGCCATGGACCGCCTCGCCAAGGTTGGTTTCGACCACCTTGCGGACTCCGAACGCATTCTCGCCACGGTCTGGCAGTTCGCCGCCGGGGTCGCGAACCACGGCTTCGCCGGCTACTACGGCAGCCGGCGCGGCGATCTCGCCTTCCATGCGCCGGCGGCGCTGCGCGCGATCGGTGCCGAGGAGCTGGCGACGCTGGCCGCGGCGGCCAACGCGCAGTTCGGCTCCGCCGGACCCGCGCCCGACCCGAAGGCGCGCGCCGAGCAGATCCGGCAGCTCGACACCGCGGCGGAGCAGGCCTTCGCGGCGCTCGAGGAACGCTTCTTCGCCAGCGACGAGGACACCGACGAGCTGCTCGAGCAGTGGCTCGCGCGCTGGCAGCACGCGGCTTAGGCGTGGCGGCCGGGGTTGCGCGGCGGCGGGGCGCGTCCAGAGTGGGCGGCGTTTCCACCATGGCATCCTCCGATCCGGACTTCACCGCGGCCGCGTTTGCGGCGATGAAACTCGCGGGCGCGCAGCGTCACGTCTTCCTGTGCGTGGGGCCGGACTGCTGCAGCACGGCGGACGGACTGGAGACGTGGGATTGGTTGAAACGCCGCCTGAAGGAAACGGGGATTCCGGTGCTGCGGACCAAGGCCGCCTGCCTGCGGATCTGCCGCGGCGGCCCTTGGCTGGTCGTGTATCCGGAAGGCGTGTGGTACGGCGGGGTGACGCCCGCGCGCTGCGAACGGATCGTGGTCGAGCACCTGCTGGGCGGCGTGCCGGTCGCCGAGTGGGTCGCGGCGACGCGGCCGTTGGCGGAGTGAGTGACCGGAGCATGCCGGATGATTGGCGGACCGAGGGGCCCCTTGGGGAGCGGATTCAGTAGAGAATCTCCCATCACAGGTGATACCCGCAAGGCGGCTGGAGTCGGGTCCGGGTGGAGGAGCACGACGGGAGGTGCGCGGCTTAGTCTGGCCGGGGAGGGCGACCGGTGCGGCCGACGAGGGCGGTCTGCTCGGTGCGCGCTCCGTGGCGACGGTCCGTTGACTTGGCACGAGGAATCTGCGACACAGGGAAGCCCCCCGGTCGTGGCCCCCGTGCTCTTCCGTGGGCGCGGCCCGGTTCGGCTTCCACCCTCAACTCGCGAGTTCCATGCAAACCCATCGCAGTCCCGAACCTGTCGGATCCCTCCGGCATCGTACTTCCCTCGTCGGTGGATCCACTCGGGATCGCTCGTTGTGGCGGCGCCCCGGGCGGTGCGCCCTGGCCGTGGGCTTCCTGCTCGGCCTGCCGGCGGCCGCACAGGCGCAGACGACGCTCGTGTCGGGAGACATCGCCTTCGTGCGGATGAACGAGGACAACATCGACGCCTTCTCCTTCGTCGCGCTCGTCGACCTCGCTCCGGGGACGGTGGTCTATTTCACCGAGCGCGGCTGGCTCAACACCACCTGGATGGCCAATACGGAGTCACATCTCAAATACACTGCTCCCGCCGGCGGTTTGCCGGCCGGAAGCGTCGTCCACGTCGACGAGACCGCCGCCGACGTGCTCACCCTGACCGGTAGTGGAACCGTGGCTTTCGCCTGGGGGACGAGCGGGTTCAACCTCGCCAGCGGCGACCAGATGCTGGCCTACCAGACCTCCAGCGCCACGCTGCCGACCTCCACCGCCACTCTCACCTTCATCGCCGGCATCACCCTGAACGACGGCAACGGCTCCTCCGCGGATTACTACAACGATCCGATCACGCACTGGACTGTGGCGACCTACGCCAACACGGGCGGTTCGGCCACGAACAAGAGCACGCTGCCGTCCGGGCTCACCAACGGCGTGAACTGCCTCTCGGTCTTCCCCGACTTCGCCGTCCTCGCCTCGCAGGACAACGTCCGCTACAACAATTCGCTCACCAGCGGGACCCGCGCGCAGTTGCTCGCCGCGATCAGCAACGCCGCCAACTGGGTGTACGACGACATCACCAACTACCCGACCTCGTCCGTCGGCCCGTTCACGGTCACCTCGCTCGTCCCCGAGGTCGAGATCCAGGGCAACGGCACGACCATCCCCGATGGCGACACGACGCCGACCGCCTCCGACCACACCGACTTCGGCACCACGCCGGTGGCGGGCGGCTCGGTCGTGCGCACCTTCACGATCCGCAACACCGGTGCGGGCGCGCTGACCCTCGGCGGCAGCCCGCGGGTGGCGGTGAGCGGACTCCACGCCGCGGACTTCACCGTCACCACCCAGCCGGCGGCCTCGGTCGCGGCCGGCGGCTCGGGCACCTTCCAGGTCACCTTCGATCCGTCGGCTTCCGGCACGCGAACCGCCACCCTCTCGATCGCCAACAACGACGCCGACGAGAACCCCTACAACTTCAGCATCCAGGGAGTGGGCACGGCGCCCGCGCCGGAGATCTACGTGCTGGGCAACAGCGTCACCATCCTCGACGAGGACTCCACCCCCTCCGCCGCCGACCACACCGATTTCGGCTCGACCGACAGCACGACCGGGTCGGTGACTCGCACCTTCTCCATCCGCAATCAGGGCGAGGCGGTGCTCTCGCTCAGCGGGACGCCCCGTGTTGCTGTCGGCGGCGCCAACCCCGCGGATTTTGTCGTCGCGGTGCAACCCGCCACGTCGGTCGCGGTGGGCGGAGCGACCGATTTCCAGGTCACCTTCAACCCCACGGCCACCGGCCTGCGCTCCGCCACGCTCTCGATCGCGAACAACGACGCCGACGAGAACCCCTACAACTTCGCCATCCAGGGCACCGGCACCTCGACGAATCTCGCCGCCGGCGCGATCGCGTTCATCGGCTACAACTCCGACGACCCCGATGGCTTCGCCTTCATCGCGCTCACCGACCTGCCGCCGACCGAGCAGATCTACTTCACCGACGAGGGCTGGAACGGTTCCGCCTGGAACGGCAGCCCGAACGAGGCGCACTTCTCCTGGACCGCCCCCGCCGCCGGTCTGCCGATCGGGTCGATCGTGCGTATCTACGAATCGGCGACCAACACGCTCACCGCCTCCAGCGGCACGGTGTCCGGTCTGCTCGTCGGCACGGTCTTCCACTATTCCTCGGGCGACCAGGTGCTCGCCTACCAGAGCGCCACCGGCGCCGACCCGGCCGCACCGCAGTTCGTGGCCGGTCTCCACGCCGACTATCAGAGCGACAACTACGACGCCGCCACCGGCTGGAGCGCCACCGGCAACTCGGACAGCACCTCCGGTGTCCCCTCCGGGCTCGCCAACGCGGTCAACTGCGTCTCGCTCTTTCCCGCCACCACCGAGCGCAGGAACGCCAAATACACCGGCACCCTCACCGGCTCGGCCGATGTGCTCCGCGCCGCGATCAACGACTACCGCAACTGGTCTTTCGCCGACACACCCTTCGCCATCGCCCCGACGGACTTCGCTACCCCCGTGGTCACGTACTCCCCGGAGATCGAGGTCGTGGGCAATGGCACTGTCATCGCCGCTGGCGACACGAGTCCCACGATTGCCGACCACACCAACTTCCTCGGTGCGACCCTGATCGGCCAGACCGTTGCCCGCACCTTCACGATCCGCAATCTTGGCGTCGGTTCGCTCACCCTCGGCGGCACGCCGCGTATCGCGATCGTCGGTATCGACGCGGCGGCGTTCGTCGTCACCGCTGCGCCCGCCGCCACCGTGGCCGCCGGCGGCACCACCACCTTCACGATCACGTTCACCCCTGCCCGAACCGGGCCGCACGCCGCGCTCGTCCGCATCGCCAATAACGACGCCAACGAGAATCCGTACGAGTTTGCGATCGCGGGAGCCACCGCCCCAGCGCTTTCCATCGCCGACGTCGCGGTGAACGAAGGTAACAGCGGCGCAACCACGTGTCGTTTCACCGTGTCGCTCGCCCATGCCACGGAACAGGATGTCTCTTTCGACCTCACCACTGCCGACGGCACCGCCACCGCGGCCGACGGCGACTACACCCCGCGTGCCCTTGTCGGCCAGGGGATTCCGGCCGGAGCGACCTCGGTCGCAATCGATGTGCTCGTTCATGGGGATGTGCGGATCGAGTCCGACGAGACGTTCTTCGTGAGTCTTGCCAACGTCGTCGGCGCCACGGTGGGCGATGCCCAGGCCACCGGCACGATCACCAACGACGATGTCACCGTCTACACGTATGCCGACTGGACGATGATCCGCTTCTCGGTCGATGAGCGCGCCAACCCCGCCTTCAGCGGGGCCGACGCCGATCCGTACGGGGTCGGCCTCACGAACCTGATGCGCTACGCCCTCGACCTGCCCGCGCACGGCCCGGTCGTGTCGCCGGTGAGCACATCGCTCGTCGGGACGACATCCACCCTCTCATTCCCGATCCGCGCCTCGGCGTTCGATCTGCAGTATATCGTGCAGTCGAGCACGGACCTTGTGGCATGGGCGGACGTCCAGACCTACCAGAGCACGGCGGCGCCGCAGGCAATCAGCCGATCCGTTGTGGCGCCCGGTGGTGCCCGCCGCTTCTTTCTCCGGCTGAAGGTCGTTGCTCCATAGACACACGCGGGTGGGCGCCGACGCCACGCCGCTGGTCGAGCGATGGCTTCGTTCGAGGACCCACAAGGCCACCTTAGGCAGTCGCCTCGGCGAACCTCAGGGGTGGTTACGATCGAGTCTGCGCCGAAGGAGAGCGGCTGCGAGGCCGCCGAGACCGGCGAGAAGCGCGTAGGTGCCGGGCTCGGGGATGGCGGCGAGCGTGGTGGCGAGACGGAAGCCGAGTTTGTCGTTGGCGGCGGTGTCGCTGAGGTTGTTGACGCGGGCGTTGGTGAGTTGGGCCGCGGTGAGGTTCCACGCGCCGCCGAGGGCCCAGTGGCGGGTGCCGGCGGCGTTCTGCGCGGTGCCGGTCCACTCCTCCACGCCGCCGGTCATGCCGTACAGGCCGTAGCCGTTGGCCGCACCGTAGGTGACGGTTGGATAGGAGTCGGAGGTCGGGCCGACGCTGAGATAGCCGTAGAAGGCGTCGGTCTCGGCGAGCGTGTCGGCGCCGGTGCCGTAGAGCCGGAACGTGTCGGCGAGCGGATCGTGGTAGGCGGCCTTGTACCACTCGTCGGCGGTGGGCAGGCGGAAGTCGCCGGCGGTGGCGGTGCTGCCGGTGCCGAGCCAGTTGGCGAAGGCGACGGCCTCGGCGTAGCGCACGACGTTGACGGCCTTGTCGGCGCAGCCGAGGCGGAGGTTCACGGAGCCGTCGGCGTTGCGGGAGAGGCCGAGGTACGGCGCCTGGGTACTGGAGAACATGTACGAGTCGTAGCGCGTGTCGTTGAGGAAGACGGCGTACTGCGCCCAGGTGACCTCGGTGGTGCCGATGCTGTAGCCGTAGCCGACGCCGCCCCAGCCGCGGATGGAGGGCGAGGCGGCCGTGGCGCCGGTGTCGGTGACGGCGGCGAAGTCCATGCCGACGCCGGCGGCCTGGAGCTTGGCGTAGCCGGTGCCGGCCCCGAGGGCGAAGTCGGCGGCGCGAGCCGAGGTGAAGAGGGCCACCGACGCGAGGCCGGCGGCGAGGAGACGTTGTGCTGTGTTCATGGGTTGGATGGGGGAAACGGGCAAAGCTCCGCCCGGCGCGCCCGGGCGGGGGCGCGGCGAGGGGTGTGGGCTGGATCAGCGTGCCGGCGGCTTCGCCTGGGCGAGGGCGGCGGCGAGGCAGTCGGGGCAGATGCAGGGGCTGCGTCGCCGCTGCGCGGGCACGCGGGCGAGCAGCTCCGGCGGGAAATAGCGGTGAAAGCACCAGCAGCCGCCGTGGGGCTTGTCCGGGTCGGGTTCGCCGCAACGGTTGGGCCGGCCGCAGAGCGGGCAGCGGCGATCTTGGCGTTTGGCGATCATCCTGTCTTCCCGGCGCCGGTGGGCGGCCGGTACTCCTGCCAGACGTGGGGCGAGCCGGCGGCGAGGCGGGCGATCGCGGCGCAGTCGGCGTCGGTGAGGCCGGGCCAGCGGGTCGTGCGGAGGTGGTGCGGCACGGCGCGCGTGCGGAGGAGCGAGAGCGTCTCGGCGAGGGCGGTGGTGTCGACCGGCACGCCGGCCGCCTCGGCGTAGCGAGACCATGGAGCCTTCAGGTCCAGCGCGACGAAGTCGACGAGGCCGGCGGCGAGGAGCGCGCGCACGACGGCGGGGTTGGAGCCGTTGGTGTCGAGCTTGGTGGCGAAGCCGAGGCGTTTCACGGCGTGGAGGAACGTGCGGAGGCCGGGCTGGAGCGTGGGCTCGCCGCCGGTGACGACCACGCCGTCGAGTTTGCCGCAGCGGTCCTCGAGGCGGGTGAGCACATCGGCGACGAGCAGCGAAGGCAGGAACTGCGCGGGGTGGACGAGGGCGGGGTTGTGGCACCAGGGGCAACGCCAGTTGCAGCCCTGCGTGAAGACGACCGCGGCGAGCTTGCCGGGGAAATCGCTGAGGGAGCAGGGGACGTAGCCGCCGATTCTCATTCGGATGCGCGGAACGGAGGATTCACCACAGAGGGCACAGAGGACACGGAGAGGAAGACGGAGGCGGCGCGGTGCTGGTGGGGCGGAGTCGGTGGCGTTGAAAGCGATCGTCGCGGGCGGAGCGCTCGACCCGCTTGGGGGCAAGCGGGTCAACCCGCAGACGTGGGTCCGGTCAGGCCGTTGCGGTGGCGGGTTGAGCCGGCTGGTCGGCGATGCGAGGGAAGGGGAGGTCGGCCGCGGCGGCCTGCGGGGCGGGGACTTTGAAGACGCGGCGGCGCGAGTACTCGGCCTGCTTGCCCTCGTTCCACTGCTGCACGGGGCGCAGGTAGCCGACGACGCGCGAGTACACCTCGCTGGCGGCGCCGCAGTGCGGGCACTTGAAGTGTTCGCCGGCCACGTAACCGTGCTCCGGGCACACGCTGAAGGTCGGCGTGAGCGAGAAGTACGGGAGGCGGTAGCTGGCGGCGATGCGGCGCACGAGCGTCTTCACGGCCTGCGGGTCGGCGAGGCGTTCGCCGAGGAAGAGGTGGAGCACGGTGCCGCCGGTGTAGCGGGTCTGGAGGTCGTCCTGGTGGTCGAGCGCCTCGAAGAGGTCGTCGGTGGTCTGGACGGGGAGCTGGGTGGAGTTGGTGTAGTAGGCCTTGGCGCCGGACTGGGCGACGTCCTCCTCGTTGGCGGCGAGGATGCCGGGGAAGCGTTCGCGGTCCTTCTTGGCGAGCCGGTAGCTGGTGCCCTCGGCGGGCGTGGCTTCGAGGTTGTAGTGGTTGCCGGTTTCGCGCTGGTAGGCGACGAGGCGCTCGCGCATGAAGTCGAGTGTGCGCACGGCGAAGGCGCGGCCCTCGGGCGTGGCGATGCCGCCGAGGCCGAGGTTGACGCAGGCCTCGTTCATGCCGACCAGCCCGATCGTGCTGAAGTGGTTCTTCCAGAAGCAGCCGAAGCGCTCGAACATGTGGCGCAGGTAGTGGCTGGTGTACGGATACAGGCCGGCGGCGGTGAGCCGCTCGAGGAACTTGCGCTTGGTCTCGAGGCTGTCGCGCGCGGTGTCCATGAGGCGGACGAGGCGGGCGCGGAACGCCTCCTCGCGCTCGGCCAGCGGGGCGTCGGCGCCGGGGGCGGCGGGGCGGTCCTGCGCGGCGAGGAAGCCCAGACGCGGGAGGTTGAGGGTGACGACGCCGACGGAGCCGGTGAGCGGGTGGGCGCCGAAGAGGCCGCCGCCGCGCTTCTCGAGCTGGGTGTTGTCGATGCGCAGGCGGCAGCACATCGAGCGGGCGTCCTCGGGCTTCATGTCGGAGTTGATGAAGTTGGAGAAGTACGGGATGCCGTAGCGGCCGGTCATCTCCCAGAGGCCGGCGAGGTCGGGGTTGTCCCAGTCGAAGTCGGGCGTGAGGTTGATCGTGGGAATCGGGAACGTGAACACGCGGCCCTTGGCGTCGCCCTCGGTCATGACCTCGAAGAAGGCGCGGTTGAAGAGGCTCTGCTCCGCCTGGAACTGGCCGTAGGTGAAGGGCGTGAGCTCGCCGCCGCGTACGACGGGCTGGTCGGCCAGGTGGCGCGGGCAGACGAGGTCGAGGGTGACGTTGGTGAACGGCGTCTGGAAGCCGACGCGGGTGGGGACGTTGATGTTGAAGACGAACTCCTGGAGGGCCTGCTTGACCTGCGCGAAGGAGAGTCCGTCGAAGCGGATGAAGGGCGCGAGGAGGGTGTCGAAGCTGGAGAAGGCCTGCGCGCCGGCGGCCTCGCCCTGGAGCGTGTAGAAGAAGTTGATGATCTGGCCGAGCGCGGTGCGGAGGTGCTTGGCGGGCTTCGACTCGATCTTGCCCGGTACGCCGCAGAACCCCTGGTTGAGCAGGTCGTAGAGATCCCAGCCGACACAATACACGGAGAGCTGGTTGAGGTCGTGGAGGTGGAAATCGCCGGACTCGTGGGCGGCGCGGATGTCGGGCGAGTAGATGGCGTTGAGCCAGTAGGTCTGCGAGGCGGCGGAGGAGAGGTAGTTGTTCAGGCCCTGCAGGGAGTAGCTCATGTTGCTGTTCTCGCGCACCTGCCAGTCGAGCTGCCTGAGGTAGCCGTCGATGAGGGCGACGTCCTGCTTCGCGGTGATCTCGCGCAGGCGCTTGTGCTGGTCGCGGTAGACGATGAGGGCGCGCGCGGTCTTGCGGAAGGGCGAGTCGAGCAGCACCTCCTCGACCATGTCCTGCACCTGCTCCACGGAAGGCTCCGCGTCGGCGACGGTGCAGAGGAGGAGGTTGACGACGCGCACGGTGAGGCGGTGGGCGAGGGCGTCGTCGAATTCGCCGGTGGCGGCGCCGGCGCGGGCGAGGGCGCGGGTGATGCGCGCGGCTTCGAAGGGCACGCGACGGCCGTCGCGTTTGCGGATGAGGGAGGGCAGGCCGGGCGTGCTCTGGAGGAACGCGGCGAGATCCTGGGCGGGAGTCGGGAGATGGAGCGGCGGTACGGGCATGGCGGAGACGGGGTTGGGGAGGGACTAAGGG
>JAEXPQ010000329.1 GCA_023446735.1 Verrucomicrobiota bacterium | reverse complement strand
GCCCCGCCCCCACCGCTCAAGGCCCCCGGCGACCAGACCGCCTACCGCCGCCTCGTCCTCGACAACGGCCTGCGCGTCCTCCTCGTCTCCAACCCGAAGTTCAACCTTTCCTCCGTCGCCCTCGCAGTCGACGCCGGCTCCTTCGACGAGCCTGCCGACCGCCCCGGCCTCGCCCATTACCTCGAACACCTCGTCTTCCTCGGCACCGAGAAGTACCCGGACCCGGGCGAATTCGACAAGTTCATCCAGGCCAACGGCGGCGCCAACAACGCCTACACCACCAGCGACCACACGAACTACCATCTCCAGATCGCCCACGCCGCCTTCGAGGGCGCGCTCGACCGGCTCGCCCAGTTCTTCATCGCCCCGCGCTTCGACGCCGACTTCATCGACCGTGAGGTCACCGCGGTCGAGAACGAGTACCAGCGCCATTTCGACAACGACTTCCGTCGCCTCGAGCAGGTGTGCGCCGCGCTCTACGACCCCGCCTCGCCCGACTCCCGTTTCTCGATCGGCAACCGCGCTACGCTCGCCGGCACCCCGCGCGCCGAGGTGATCGCGTTCTACGAATCCACCTACAGCGCCGATCGCATGGCGCTCGTCCTCTGCGCCCCGGGGGACCTCGACCGGCTCGAAACCCTCGCCCGCCGCCATTTCGCCGCCCTTCCGCGCCGGACCACCGCGCCCCGGGTCGCCGGTGCCCCGTTCCTGCCGCCCCAGGCGGCGTTGCGCACCGTGCGGATCGTCTCCGCCAAACAGAACCCGCTGCTGGTTCTCCAGTTCCCCGTCGGTCCCACCCGCGCCGCGTTCCGCGCCAAACCCGTCGAACTCCTCGGCGCCCTGCTCGCCCAAGGCGGCGCCGGCAGCCTCCTCGCCCAATTGAAGACCGAGGGACTCGCGCTCTCCGTCTCCGCCGAGCTCGACGACCGCGCCGCCGACCACGGCGCGCTCTCCGTCGGCTTCGCGCTCACCGCCGCGGGGCAAGCCCGCACCGACCGCGTGCTCCAGCTCTTCTACGCCTACGCTCGCCTGCTGCAGAACTCGCCCTACCCGCTCGCCACCTTCCGGGAATACGCCGAGTTCGCGCGCCGCGACGAAGCCTATGTCGACCGCGGCGAGGGCGACGGACTCGCCGCCTCGCTCGCGGCGACCGTCCTCCACTACCCGCTCGAGTTCGCCGAACGCGTCCCCTACCTCTGGCTCACGCCCGACGAGGACGCCTACCGCCGCGTGCTCGACTGCGTTCGCCCCGACAACGCCCTCACCGCCCTCCTCGCCCCCGATCTCCCCACCGACCGGAAGGAGAAGTACTACGGCTTCGCCTACAGCGACCAGACCGACTCCGGCGGCGCCTATGCAGCGCTCGCGCAGACCCCCGCCGAGGCCGCCACCTTCCGTCTCCCTGCGGCCAACCCCTTCGCCGCCGCCTCCACCGAAGTGCTCCACACCTGTCCGGTCCGCATCATCGACGAGCCCGGCCTGGTGATGGCCTACGCCCAGGAGTCCGACCTCGCGCGCCCGCAGGTCACCTACCGCTTCCTTATCCGTCCGGGCACGACGACACTCGATGCCCGCGCGTCCGCGCGCCTCGTTTTCTTCCAATCCGCGCTCGAACTCGCCCTCCAGGATCTCGAGGCCGACGCCAACGCCGCCGGCATCCTGTACGAGGTTTCCACCGACGCCGGGCTGATTATTTCCGTCTCCGGCTACAGCGGTTCCACCGAGCGCTTCCTCGCACAACTCATCGAGCGCACGGCCTTGTTGCGAGTCGACGAACGCACCTTCGCCGCCGTCCGCGACCGGATCGTCAACTCGCTCGCCAGCTTCGCCCGCGCCGAGGCCGCCCGTGCCGGCTATTTTCTCCGGGGGGCCATCCTCTTCAGCCCGGGCTATCTCCCGACAGACCTGATCCCGGCCGCCCACGCCCTCACCCGCGAAGACGTCAACTCGACCCTCGCCGCGCTCTTCTCCACCGGCCAGATCGACGGTCTGGCCTGCGGCAACGTCGAGCCCGCCGAGGCCGCCCGCCTCGCCCGGCTCGTCCGCGCGAGCCTCCGCTGCTCGCCCGCCGCCGAGCCGGAGATGATGCGCACCCGCAACCTCCAACTCGCCGCCGGCGAGACCGTGGTCGACGCCGCCACGCTGCCCGGCACCAACTCCTTCACCAGCCTCACCTTTCTCTACCCGAGCGACACGCCCGAGTACCGCGCCGCCTCCGGCCTGATCGGCAACTTCGTCGGCGACGATTTCTACGCCGATCTCCGCACGCACCAGCAACTCGGTTACATCGTCGGCGCGCGCTCCAGCCTCGAAACCCGGCTGCTCATGACCACCGGTGTTGTCCAGTCTTCCGAATACCCCAGCGACGAACTCCGCCGCCGGATCGAGGCCTACTTCGCCGACCTCGGCCGCCGTTGGGCCGCCCTCACGCCCGAGCAGTTTGCCACGCTCCGCGAAGGCCTCCGCGCCCAGCTCGCGATCAAGCCCAACAACGTTTCCGAGCGCTCCGACATCCTGTTCACGCTCGCGTACGAGCTCGGCGGCGATTGGCAGCACACTGCCGCCACCCTGTCCGCGCTCGACCGCCTCACGCCCGAGCGCGTCGGCCAAATCATCGCCGAGCTCGTCGCCCCCGCCACGCGCCGGCTCGTCATCGTCCAGCTCACCGCAAAGGATCACGTTCTGAAGGAGCCGCCCGCCCCCACCTTCACCGACCGCGAGGTCTGGAAGAAGACCCGCGTGTACCGGTAAAGCTGACATACCGAATTCGGGCCTCGCGCAGCCCCGATCCGGTCGCAGCCTGAGCAGTCCGGAATCGATCGCTGCCATGCCCGAACCCAAGCGCCTTCTGTTGCCGCTGCTCGTCGTGGCCAATGCCGCACTGGGTGCCATGCTGCTTTTCGTGCGCCCCGACGACCGCCTCGAATCCGCGGCGACCACCCGGGCCGCGCCCGACGGTTCGCCCCGTGCCCTGCACGCGGAAATCGCCACGGTGCGCGAACGCCTCATCCACCGCCTCCGCGCCGCGGCCGTCGCTCGTGACGACTTGGCCTTTCGCAACCCCGACCAGCTCCAGCGGATCGGCCGCGACGCCACGGTGGACCGGATCGCCATCGAATACGCCGAATTGTTTGCCGCGATCGGCCTCGGTCCGGAACAAACCCACGCATTGCGCATTCTGCTCGCGCGCCGTGAGATCGTCTCAACCTGGTTCGCCGCTCTCCCCGCGGAGATTGCCGCCGACGTGCCGACCACCTACTCGTTCGACCGCGACTACTGGTCCGCCCGGATCCGCGAAAAATTCGGCTCCGCCATTCTCGCCCGCATCCAAACCTTCGAAACGGAGATCCCGCTTCGCCAAGAGACCACCGCGTTGGCAACCGCGCTCGAGGTGGCTCGCCAGCCTCTCTCGCCGGAGCAGCACACGACGCTCGAGTCCATCCTTCGCCGCCACCCGACGCCGGACGCGCCAGCCAAGACCCCGCACGGCCGCGCCGATTCTACCTACTACGAGCAACGCCTCCAACGGGTCGAGCAGGTGATTGCCGCCACCGAAACCGAACTGGGCGCAACCCAGGCCGAAGCGTTGGCCGAGTACCTGTTCGAGAACGAGGAACGGTTCGCCACCGCGAGCAACGCACGCGAGCGACTCGCCTCCCTGCGCCGCGCCCGCACGGAACGATCCGGGAGCGATTCGCCATGATGCTCCGAGCCCTCGTCCTGCTGCTGATCGCCCAAACCGCCTGCGTCGGCTGGCGCTGGTGGCCCCGTGCAACTCCGGCCGCAGCCGTGATCGAGCATCCATCAAGACCGGCCGACTCCCCGGCCGACGCCGCCCCCCTCAGCGCCATGTTGGCGGCATTGCGCGCCTTCGAATCCGACTGGGATGCCGGCCGGTCCGAGCCCTTTCCCCTCGCGCCGCCGCCGCTCTTCGCCCCGCTCCGCCCCAGCCGAAACGCCGCGTCCCGCCCGGCCGGCACGTTCGCGACAGGGGCGCTCAAGGACGACGCCGTGGCGCGCGGCGAGTGGCACCAGAAACGTTTCGCTCTGCGCAAGGATCTCGCGGCTTTCTTCATCGAGGCGGACATGCCGCCCGCGCAAAGCCGCCGGATTCTCGATCTGCTCGCCGACTTCGAATGCGGCACACGTTTCGCGCAGCTCGCCGCGAACGCCGCGAACACGCCCCAACTCGGCACCGTGCTCCGGAACGACCTCACGAAAGACCTCGACGAGGCGCTTCACGCCGTCGTCGGTGAAGCCGGCGCGGCGCAACTCGACCGTTATCGCGCCACGCTGCCCGTCCGCCGTGATCGCGATCTGTTCGTCGCCGAACTGCGCGGTCTCAACCTCGAACCGCCGGCCCTCGTGCAAAAGCGGCTGCTCGCGATCCTCGTCGAGGGCCAAGCAGGCGCCGACGGCATGTACCATCGCGATTCCGTCCTCCAGAACGCCGCCCGTGTCCTCAGCCCGGCGCAGCTGGCAGCGCTCGACGATCTGATCCGCCGCCGGAGCGGACCGCCGGAGGCCCCCACCCCTTGACCAGGCCGTTACGATGCAATTGCCGTCAACCTACGAACGGTTTGGCCCGCACCGACGGTATCAGGTCAGCATGCGTGCACGCGCCCCAAGAGCGCGTGCAACCACGCTGGCCTACGCGGCGATTGAATCGTTATGACTAGGCACCGATGAAGCCCCTCTTCGATATCGCCGTTGCGCTCGCTCACCTCCGCGCCGCCGACCCCGTTCTCGCCGCAATCATCGACCGCGCCCGCCCCTGCGACCTCGCGCCGCAACGCCTCCGCAGCCTCTTCGACGTGCTCCTGCGCGCCATCGTCTACCAACAACTGAACGGCAAGACCGCCGCGTCGATCCTCGCCCGCGTCCAGGCGCTGTTCCCGCGGAACCAGCCCAGTCCCGAAGCGTTGCTCGCCCTGCCCGACGAACCGTTGCGCGCCGCCGGCCTCTCGCGCAACAAACTCGCCGCCCTGCGCGATCTCGCCGCCAAGTGCGTCGACGGCACCGTGCCCACACCCGCCGCTGCGAGAAGACTCGCCGACGCCGACCTGGTCGCGCGACTCACCGCCGTGCGCGGTGTCGGTCCCTGGACGGTGCACATGCTACTCATGTTCAATCTCGGCCGACCCGACGTGCTGCCCACCGGCGACTTCGGCGTGCGCGAAGGGTTCCGCAAACTCCATCGCAAACGCCGCCAGCCCACCCCCGCCGAGCTTGAGAAACACGCCCGCCGCTGGGCCCCTTACCGTTCGGTGGCCGCATGGTACCTCTGGCGCGTGCACGAGCTCGAACTTGACCGGTAGCTTTCTCCCGCCGCTCGACACGTTGTCGCGCCCCGCGCAACTCGGTCGGTTTTCCTCCAAGTTCAAGGCCCGCAAGCCGATAGGGGTGCTGTCGATCGTGTGACCACAGTCCACCGCCTCGCCCCCGCCCGCCTTTCACCGCGGAGTCGAGGCATACCGCTCGTGCCCGCCTTCCTGCTGGCCACGGGGCTTTGCTTTGCGGTTTCGGCCGAGGCTCCCCGTCCGGAACATCCAACCGCGACCGCCCGCTCCACGCCCGTGCCGGTCACCGCCCAGGAGGTCCGCTCGGCCGCTCCCGACCGGATCCTCGCTCTCCAATCCGTCCGGATCCACGGTGTCGTCACCTTCGTCCACGCCACCGAAGCGACCCTCTTCGTGCACGATGACACCGGCCAACTCGCCATCGGCCTGGTCGACCGGAACCTGCCCCTCCCGACTGTGGGCGAGGTGGTGACGGTCGTCGGCTCGATCGAGCCCGGGCCCCGCGTCCCGCGTGTGCGCGCCACCAGCATCAGTCCGGAGGCCCGCGGCGCGTTGCCCTTGGCTCCCGAGATCTCCTTCGCCGAAGCGCTCAGCGGAGCGCAGGAGCACCAGTGGGTGAAGACCCGAGGCCATCTGCTACGCAACGAGTCCTTCGCGGATTGGCAACGGCTCACACTGGGCACCCCGGACGGCGAGTTCACCGTGAGCATCCGTTCGGCCGATCGCCTGCCGCTCGCGGAGGGCGCGGAGATCGTGGTTCGTGGCGTCTGCCAGCTCTGGACCCGGCCGGGCTCGACCGACATCGGCGGCTTCTTCCTCTCTTCACCCTCGCTCGACGAGGTGTGCCCCACCGAACCGAGCCCGGAGAACGCGGCGGTCCTCACCCAGGTCGTGCAGATCCGCAAACTGCGGGCGAGCGAGGCGGCGGCCGGGCATGCCGTCGCGCTCCAGGGCGTCGTAACCTTCGCCCATCCCGACCGGAAGATCTTCTATCTCCACGACGAGACCGGCGGTACTCTCGTCTGGTTCGACCACGACACGGCCGCGATGCCCACCGTGGGCGACGTCGTCTCGGTCCACGGCACCACAAGTTCCGGCGCACCCGCCCCCGGCGTGCGCGCCGGCCAGATCCGGACGAGCGGTCGCCGAGCGCCGCCCACCCCGCGGCCGATCGGCCTGGAACACGCCCTCACCGGCGCGGAGGACGGGCAATGGGTCGAGATGCGCGGGCACCTCCGCCAGGTCGATACACTCGGGGGCTGGCTGCGGCTCTTCCTCACGACCGCGGCGGGCGAGATCACCGTCAGCATCCCGCAATCCTCCCCGATCGAGGCGAAGGCCGGCTCGTTTCTCGTGGTCCGTGGCGTCTGCCAGTCCTGGAAGGACGAGCACAATCGCATCGGCGGTTTCTTCCTCTACACGCCGTCCGAGGCCGACCTGACGGTGGCGGAGCCGCCTCCGGTCGATCCGTTCGCCGTGCCGGAGGAGTCGATCGCCAACCTCGGGCTCTACCGCCCCGAGACGTTGGCCATGCAGCAGGTCCGGCTCAGCGGCACCGTCCTGCACCACCGGCCCGGCCACTCCGTCGTGGTCCAGAACGACTCCGGCATCGTGCGCGCCTACGGCCCGGCCCGGGAGCCGCTGCAACCGGGCGACCGGATCGAGGTCGCCGGCGTGCCCGGGCGCCGCGGGAATCGGAGCGTGCTGCGCGGCGCCGTCTACCGCCGCGTCGGGGTCGGCCCGCCGCCGTCCCCCACCGCTCTGCCGCCCGGCCCCGGCTTCGATGCCGCGCTGGAGGATCGGCTCGTCTGCGTGGAGGGCCTCCTGACCAACCTGTCCAGCCGCCCCGGCCACACCCGCCTGCTGCTCCAGACCGAGGGCGCAGTCGTGGAAGCCGTGTATCCGGAATCCTTCTCCGCCGGAGGCGGGCTGCGCCTCGGTTCGCGGCTCCTCGTCACCGGGCTCTACCGCCTGGTCTACGACGAGGGCGAGGAGCCCGCCGCCTTCTCGATCGAGCTTCGCTCCCCGGCCGACCTCGTGCTCCGCGAGCGTCCGCCCTGGTGGACGACCCGCCGGGCGTTGTCTGCCCTGGGCGGGGTGGCGCTGTGTTTCGTCGTCGGCCTGGCCTGGGTATCCGTCCTGCGGCGCCAGCTGCGCCGACAAGCCGCCGTCCTCCGGCGGCAGATGGAGAAGGAGGCCGCGTTGAACGCGCGCCATCGCGAGATCGTCGAGAACGCGAGCGATCTCATCTTCTCGACGGACCTGTCCGGGCGCCTCACCTCCTTCAATCCGGCCGGCGAACGCCTGACCGGCCTCACGCCGACCGCGGCGCTCGCACTCGGGCTCGGCGACCTGATCGCCGCCCCCGATACCGCCACGCTTCCCGCGTTCCTCGCCCAGGCCGCGGTCTCCGCCCAGGCCCCCGCCGCCACATTCGAAACCCGCCTGCGCGCGCGCGGCGGTCGCACCCTCTGGGTGGAAATCAGCGCCCGCCCGATGCGCGAGGCCGGCCGGGTGACCGGACTGCTCGGCATCGCCCGCGACATCACCACGCGCAAGCAGATGGAGGAGATGAACCGCCAGATGCAGAAGGCCGAGAGTCTCGGCCGCATGGCGGCGGCCATCGCCCACCATTTCAACAACCAGATCCAGGCGGTCCTCATGGGCCTGGAGCTGGTACGGCTCGAGATCCCGCACAGCCCGGCTTCCCACGAGATCCTCGCGGCCGCGGAGCGCTCCGCCCGCCAGGCGGCCGAGATCGGGTCGTTGATGCTCACCTACCTCGGCCAAGCCTCCGGCGAACGAACGCCGGTCGACTTGGCGGCGCATGGTCGCACCGTCCTCGAGCGCTGGCGCCCGCGCCTGCGCGCAGGAGTGAAGCTCGTCGAACTCCTGCCGGCTCCGGGCCCGCTCGTCCGCGCCGACGCCGCGCAGCTGCACCAGGCCCTGCTCTGCCTGCTCGCCAATGCGGAGGAGGCCCTCGGCGACTGCGACGGCGTGATCCGCGTCGAGTCCACCACGGTCGACGCCGGCGCGATCCCCTCCGTCCATCGCTTCCCGATCGATTTCGAACCGCTGCCGGGACCCTATGCGTGTTTGCTCGTCGATGACACCGGCGGCGGCATCACCGAGCAGGACCTCGGCCGGATCTTCGACCCGTTCTTCACCACGAAATTCCACGGCCGCGGCAAAGGCCTCGCGATCGTGCTCGGCATCGTGCGGGCGCACGACGGGGCCGTCGTGGTCGACAGCCAGCCGGGCCGCGGCAGCACGTTCCGCGTGTTCCTCCCGCTTGCCCCCGCGACCCGGGAGTAGGGCCTCGCCGCCGGGCCGCCCACGGATCGCGCCGCGCACCAGGACGAGCCGGCGCTGGAATTTTCCGCCAAAGCGGTAAACCGCCCGACCCCCGGTCCGATAATCCCGGCAGCGCATGCCCCACATCTACGCTCACCGAAACATCGTCCCCAAGACCATGCGGGCGCTCGCGAAGATCGACCCGGTCCCCGGTCTGAAGCTCATCGAAGCACTGGTCCCCACCCCGGGCCCGGGCGAAGTCCTGATCCGCGTCAAACGAACCGCGCTTGGCATCGAAACGACCCACATCGACCACTGGGACCAGTGGGCCCAGCGCAACCTGCGGCCGCCGCTGATCGTCGGTCACGAGTCGGTGGGCCTCGTCGCCGCCACCGGCCCGGGCGTCACCGATTTCCATCCGGGCGAACTGGTGCTCAGCCACCCGTTCCTCGCCTGCGGCAACTGCCGCCAGTGCCTCGCGGGCCGGCGTCACCTCTGCCGCGCCGCGCGCCGGCTCG
Source organism: Verrucomicrobiota bacterium (assembly GCA_023446735.1). Taxonomy (GTDB): domain Bacteria; phylum Verrucomicrobiota; class Verrucomicrobiia; order Opitutales; family Opitutaceae; genus CAJCBL01. The sequence goes on along the minus strand of JAEXPQ010000329.1, from coordinate 1,916 downwards.
GTCGCGATCGCGACGGCGCCTGCGCCGATTACGTGTGCCTGCCGCAAAGCGCGGTCTGGCACGCCGACCCGCGGCTGCCGGTCGATATCCTCGCCTGCTTCGTCCCGCTCGGCCAGGCCGTCCAGATCGCCCGCCGGTTCGACCTTTTCGGCGCCCACGTGCTCGTCGCCGGAGCGTCGAGCCTTGGTTGCATGGTGGCGGCCGTGGCCCGTCACGCCGGCGCCCGCCACGTGCTCGTCGCCGACGCGAACCCCGCCGGCCTCGCGCTGGCCCAATCCATCCCCGGCATCCGCACGATCGACCTGCGCGACGCCTCGATCGGCGACCTCCAACGTGAGCTCGCCATCGACGCCGGCTTCGATTTCGGCATCGAGACCTCGGGCCTGCCCTCCTCCCTCGGCGACCTGCTCGCCCATCTCCGACCGGGTGGCCAGATCGCCCTGCTGGCCGCCACGACCGGCGAAGTGGCGCTCAACACCGACCTGATCCTCAACAACCGACTCTCCCTGCACGGTCTTCAGACCGGGGAGCCGACCGCCGACTGGGAACGCCTCACGCTCGCGCTGCAAAACGGCCTGGATGTCTCCCGCGTCATCACCTACTGCCTGCCGTGCGGTAGCTTTCGCGAAGCCCTCGCCCGGGCAGCGGCCGGCGAGCCCGGCCGGATCCTGCTCGATTGGGACAGTTGATCCCTCCCGGCGAACACAGCAAAGGTGCCGCGCGGCGCCTCCGCCCGCGCGCCCACCCGCCCGGCCCGTTCACGGCTGGGCCGCCGGCGCTGGGCTGCGCCCGAGCGCCTTGTCCAGGCCCGCCCGGCACGCCGGGCAGAGCGAGGAACCCTTCGCGTCATGCTCGGCCAACGACCGCGGCAGACACCGCGCGCAGGTCGGGTCCGCGCAACGCGGCACCCCGAGAGCGAAGCCGACCGAGGAGAGCGCCTGCTTGATCGTGCGCGCCGCCAGGCGTTCGCTGCTCGCCGGCTCACCCGTGGCCGCGGCGGAGAACCGATGGGAGGACACCACCGCGTAACCGCCCTCGCTGGCGGCGTTCCCGTAGACGAAGTTCGCGCTCCCCACGAAAAGATCGACGGCCACCAGCGCGAGATGGACCACCTCGCCCGCCGCCGGCCGCGGGTACTCCTTCCGCAGGCGCTGCAGGAGGATGCCCGCGTCCCACTGGCGGATCTTGTCCGCCTCCGCCACCCGCGCCGCCAAGGCCTCGAGCCCTTTGCCGTTCGCCTCGCGCTTGAGCAGCGAGCGCATCAGCTCGATCACCTGGTCGTCGGTGAGCGACTCGGGCTGGAAGCGCTCGCCGTTGAGCCGAAGCATGCCCATGCGCGGATCCTCCCACGGCAGGGTCCGGCGCAGCTCGTTCGCCACTTGGTGCCGCCCGGTGCGGTCCCACAGGCTCGTCGCGAAGGGGACCGGCGCCACTGCGACCCGAATTCCCAGCCGCGCCTCGAGCGCGCGGCCGACCCGGGTCAACAACCACCGGTCGGTCTCCGGCGTCGCCACCAAGGCCAACACCGTCTCGCCCGGCATGGTCGCGATGGAGTCCAACCCGGGCAACGCCTCCTCTGACGCTCGTGCCCCCAGGGCCACGCAGGCCGCGATCTCGCGGTCCGTCTCGACGTACCGGATAACCTGCTCGGCCACCTCGCGCGCCGCCGGCGCGTCGCCCGCCTGCGCCAGCAGCTCGGCCTGGCGCAGCTTCATCCCGAAGTCCCACGGCCGCAGCAGCGCGGCGCGCCGATACTGCTCGCGCGCCTCCGGCAGGCGCCCGTTCTCGCGCAGCGCTTCCGCCGCGCGCACGACGCCCTCGCTCCGCCGACCCGCCTCGATCGCGTCGCCCTGCTCGGCGATGCGCCAGACCCGGTCGGCCTCGGCGAGCACCTCGGCGGGGACGTACTTCTCCAC
>JAEXPQ010000325.1 GCA_023446735.1 Verrucomicrobiota bacterium | reverse complement strand
GCCCCGGCGGGGTAGAGGCCGCTCACGTAGGGTGGCGGAACAGGTCGGGTAATCAGCCCGGCCTGAAGGCGGGAAGCTCAGTTCTCGACGTGCTCCTCGACGATGCGGCCGTCGAAGAGGTGGATGGTCCGGTCGGCGCTGCGGGCGAAACGGTTGTCGTGGGTGACCATCACGATGGTCGAGCCGGCGCGGTGGAGATCGCGGAGGAGCTCCATCACGGCGTCGCCGTTCTTCGAATCCAAGTTGCCGGTGGGCTCGTCGGCGAGGAGCACGGAGGGGCTGCCGGCGAGGGCGCGGGCCACGGCGACGCGCTGCTGCTGGCCGCCGGAGAGCTGGGAGGGCAGGTGCTTGGCGCGGTGGCCCATGCCGACGCGTTCGAGGGCCTCGACGGTGCGCTGCTTGCGCTCGGCGGCGGGCATGCCGCGGTAGGTGAGGGGGAGCTCGACGTTCTCGTAGACGGTGAGGTCGCCAATGAGGTTGAACGACTGGAAGATGAAGCCGATCTCGCGGTTGCGGATACGGGCGCGGTCGGAGAGGGTGATGTTCTCCACGGCCTGGCCGTTGAGGATGTATTTGCCGTCCGAGGGCGAGTCGAGGAGGCCGAGGATGGAGAGCAGGGTGGATTTGCCGCAGCCGGAGGGGCCGGCGATGGAGACGAACTCGCCCTTGAAGATGTCGAGGTGGATGCCGGAGAGGGCGTGGGTCTCGACCTCGTCGGTGAGGAAGACCTTCTTGATGCCCTCGAGTTTGATCAGGGCGGGGGTGGCGCCGGTGGCGGCGGTGGCGGTCGGTTCGGGCATGGAGGCGGTGGACATGGCGGGTGGATTGCGGAATGCGGATTGCGGAGTGCGGATCGGTGAAAACGGAGGCGGTGGGCGACGTGGGGTCAGTTGAGGCGGACGCGGTCGGTGCTGTCCCAGTTGGACATGTCGGAGAGGATCACACGGTCGCCGGGCTGAAGGCCGCCGACGATCTCGATGGTGTTGACGGAGCTGCGACCGAACTGGACCGGGATGCGGGTGGCGATGGAGTCGTCGCCATCGAGGCGGAAGACGCCGACGGTGCTGCGTTCCTGGCCGAAGGCGGGCCGGCCGACGAAGACGACGTTGTCGAGGCGTTCGAGCTCGACGGTGCCGTCGACCGAGAGGTCGGGGCGGGCTCCCTTGGGCAGCTCGCCGGTGATGGCGACATCGACAAGCACGGTGCCGTTGGCCACGGCGGGATCGATGCGGGAGACGCGGCCGGCGACCAGGCCGTTGCGGGTGTCGATGGAGGCGAGCTGGCCGATGAGGATGTCCTTGGCCTGTGTCTCCGCGATCCGGATCTCGGCCTTGAGGTTGGTGGGATCGGCGACGCGGGCGAGGTTGCTGCCCGGGCCGACCTGCTGGCCGACCTCGAGCGGCAGGGCCTGGAGCACGCCGGCGACACCGGCGCGGACGTGGAGCGCATCGGCATCGCGGCGGGCGAGCTCGGCTTGGGCGCGGTAGCGGGCGACCTCGGCCTCCTTCGGGGCGATCTGGGCGTTACGGGTGCGGCGGGCGAGTTCGAGGCGTTTCTGCTCGATCACCCAGCAGGCTTCGGCGGCCTCGGCTGAAACCTTGGATTGTTTGAGCACCACCGAGGCCACGAGGCCGTCCTTGAAGAGCTCGTCGTTGACCTCGGCCTGGAGGCGGGCGCGCTCGTAGTCGGACTTCACGCCCGCGGCGCGGGCTTCCATCTCGAGGAGGTTGCGGTCGGTCTGGGCGATGAGGCTCTCGAGCTCGGCTTCGCCGGCCTTGAGCTGGAGAGTGGCGTTGAGGGCGGCCTGCTCGACGTCGGGGTTGGAGAGCTCGAGGATGAGGGAGTCGGGTTCGACGACGGCGCCGGGGCGCAACACGATGCGTTCGACGCGGCCGCTGGTGCGCGCGGCGAGCCAGCGGATGTCGACCGGGACAAGCGTTCCGAGACCGCGGACTTGGCGCACCATGGGGCCCTGTTTCACGGTGTCGATCCAGACCAGGCTGCGGTCGACGGTGGGCGCGGCGGGTTTGAGCTGGGATAGGAAAACGGTGATGCCGACGAGGACGATGGCGGCGCCGGCACCGATGAGGATGAGGCGGCGGCGTTTCTCTTTGGCGGCGTTGGGGCGAGGAATATCCATGCGGGAGGAGTTTGCCCCTTTATTGCAGGGGCTGTGCCAGCGGCGAAAGATGGACCGAAGGCGTTGATGGTCAATCGCTAGGGGTGGCTGGTGCTTGGTGGGAGGCGAGGCCGGCGGAGCGTGCTTGGGATGGGGGTGTCCCAAGAATGGGACGAGCTGGCGACGCGTTAAACGGGCCTGTGGATGGCCCGTGGAGCGCGGCGGAGTTTGCCCGCGGCGGCGGGCGCGGTAAAGAGGAACGACCATGGCTGCCCCAATGTGGAAGAAACCCTACGGCAAGACCGGCAAAGAGATCTCCGTGATCGGCTTCGGCGGTATGCGCTTCGCCGCCCCCGCCGATCTGGACGCCTCTGCGGCGCTCGTGCACTACGCCCACGCCCAGGGCATCAACTATTTCGACACCGCGCCCTACTACTGCGACGACCGCAGCGAGGAGATCATGGGCCGGGCGTTCCGGACGATGGCGCGCGACTCGTTCCACGTGTCGACCAAGTGTGCCGAAGCCGACGGCGACAAGCTGCGCGCGAGCCTCGAGCGATCGCTGCAACGGCTAGGCGTGGACGCGATCGACTTCTTCCACATCTGGTGCCTGCTGCGCCCCGAACAGCTCGACGAACGTCGCCGGAAGGGCGCGATCGCCGCGGCGCAACGCGCGAAGGAGGAGGGGCTGATCAAGCACCTCGTCGTCTCCTCGCACCTCAACGGAGAGGACAATGCCGCGGTCCTCGAGGCCGGACTCTTCGAGGGCATCACGATCGGCTACAACGCGATCAACTTCCCGTTTCGAGCGAAGACGCTCGAGGCCGCGGCGCGGCACGGGCTCGGCGTCGCCACGATGAATCCGCTCGGCGGCGGCCTGATCCCCCGCAACGCGGAGCGGTTGGCCTTCCTCAAGGGCCCGGCCGACCGCGACGTCGTGCAGGCGGCGCTCCGTTTCAACGTCTCCCAGCCGGCGATCACCTGCGCGCTGGTCGGTTTCGCCAACGCGGCCGAGGTCGACGCCGCCGTGGCGGCCGTGCGCGCGTTCACGCCGTATCCGGCGGATCACATCGAGCGGGTGAAGGCGAGCATCGGGGCCAGCTTCGAGGGCTTCTGCACCGGGTGCGGCTACTGCATCCCCTGTCCGGCGGCCATCGAGATCCCGAAGCTGATGGACACCTACAACCAGAAGATCCTCGAGGGGACCGACGCCGCGATGCGGGATCGCCTCAAGTGGCACTGGTCGCTGCCGCCCGAGGCGGCGGCGGTGTGCACGGAGTGCGGCGCGTGCGAGGATGCCTGCACGCAACACCTCCCGATCCGCGAACGGCTGAAGGCGATCGCGGCCCTCGCGTAGCCGGAACGATTCATCCGGAGCGGCGTGGGCCGGCGAGCTGGCGCGCGCTCCGGGACGCGCGGGCCGGTCGCCCCGCCCCAGGGCGGGCATCGTCGTGCGTAGTGGAGCAGTCATTGCCCGTGTCCGGGCGCAGCGGCGTCGCGCGGTCAACCCGGTCCGCGCCGGCCCGCTCACGTGCCCAAGGTCGTGCGATACACGCGGGGGACGCGTTTCGTGACCGAGCAGAGAATCTCGTAGGGGATGGTCTCGGCCCAGGCCGAGAATTCGGTCACGGCGATCTCCGCGTCGCCTTGGCGGCCGACGAACGTTGCCTGGTCGCCGACGGCGACCTCGGGGGCGTCGGTCACATCGACGATCGTCTGGTCCATCGTCACGCGGCCGAGCACGGGGCAGCGGCGGCCGCGGATGAGGAGCTGGGCGCGGTTGCTGCAGGAGATCGGAATGCCGTCGCCGTAGCCGGCGGTGACGACGGCGATGGTCGTCTCGCGGGTGGTCACGAAGGTGCGGTTGTAGCTGATGCCGGTACCGCGGGGGACTCGTTTCACCAGGCCGACCCGGGCGTGGAAGCTGAACACCGGATCGACGTGCACGGCCGAGAGGATCGAGCTGGGATGCGGGAGGATGCCGAACTGCAGCAGGCCGATGCGCACGGCGTTGATCGGGCCACGCCGCTGGAGCGTCTCCAGGCCGGCGGAGTTGTCGGCGTGGATGACGAGGCGCTTGCGGTCGAGGCCGGGCAGTTTGCGCAGGGTGTCCAGGAACAGGCGACGTTGCTGGCGGGTGAACTTCGAGTCGCTGTCCGCGCTGGCGAAGTGCGTGAAGATCCCGTCGAGGCGGATGTGCTCGCTGGCGCGGATGCGGGCGTGGAGCGCCGGGGCCTCGGCGTGCCAGACGCCGAGGCGCCCCCTCCCCGTGTCGATTTTCAGGTGGATGCCGATCGGCCGGCCGGCGCGGCGGCCGAGCTCCTCGAACCGCTCGACCTCGCCGAAGGAGGAGACCGCGGGCGTGAGGTCGTTGTCGGCGATCGCGCGCTCCTCGTCCGGCAGGACCGCGCTGAGCACCAGGATGGGCCAGCCGGGGCCGAGTTCGCGCAGGGCGGCCGCCTCGGCGACGTTGGCGACGGCGAACAGGTCCGCGCCGGCGTGCATGAGGCGCGCGGCGGTCTGCGGGAGGCCATGGCCGTAGGCGTCGGCCTTGACGACGGCCACGTATTTGAGCCGCGAGGGCAACGCGGCGCGGATGTGCTTGAGGTTGCGCTCGAGCGCTCCGAGGTCGATCTCGGCCCAGCAGCGCAGCGGCAGGAGTGAATCGGGAATATGCATCCGGTGGGACGGGGAGGGCGGCGGCGTCAGCCCGCGGCACCGCGGTGGCGTTCGCCGGTCCAGGTCTGGTAGGTGATGGGCGCCGAGAGCCAGGGCTCGGGCTCGGCCACGGGGTGGAGCAGGGCGCGGTCGCCGAGGGCGGCGAACATCGCGGCGCAGTCGTAGGTGCAGGTGCCGGCCGGCCGCGGCGGCTGGGCCCACGCGCGGAACCCCTGCGGGGTCAGGAGCGGCTCCGGCCACGCGGCGAGATCGGCGCGCGCGACGCGGAGCACCTCGGTGGCGGCGCCGTCCGCGGCGAGGCGCACCGCGTGCCAGCTGTCGCGGCGGGCGTCGGACACGACCGCGAACGGCCCGGGATTCCCGTGGGCGTGGGCGAGCGCCGCGACGAGGAGGCTGCGGTAGGCGAAGACCGGCGCGGGCGTGGCGCGCAACGCCTGCCAGGTGCGCAGCGCCATCGCGGCGGTGCGGATGCCCAACTGGCTGCCGGGGCCGTCGCAGAAGACGTAGGCGCCCACTTGGCTGGGTTTCAATCCGGCCGCGGCAAGGCACTCCTCGGCCGCGGCGAAAAGGTGGATGCTCGAATCGTCGCCGCCGCAATGCCAGAGGGGCGGTTGGTCCGCGCGCAACACGCCGGCCTGCACCTGGATCGTGCAGGGATCGAGCAGCAGCACGCTGCCGTGCCGCTCGACCACGGTGCGCAGCGCCACGGCGGCGACTGGTGCGGCGACGGTGGCGGTGGCGTGGACGGAGGGAGCGGACATCGCCCCGAAACGTAGCGCCGCGCCGGCGGCCTTGTCACTGTCGTTTCGCGCCGGGCGGATCGGCGGCGGTGAAGGCATCGCCGCCGCACCATCACGGTGCGGCGGCGACTTCGGACAACCGGTGACCGTTTTGTGGGATCAACGGCGGAACCGGCGGAGTTCCAGCGCGAGAAGCGCGGCGATTGCGGCGATCAGGCCGTAGGTCGACGGCTCCGGGACGCCGCCGCCCTGCGGGATGTCGTATCCGTCGTACCAGTCGAGTCCGGCGGCGTCGCTCGATCCGGCCTGGCTGCCGGCGACCTGCTGCCAGCGCACGAGGAAGTCGTAGCTCGGGGTCTGGTTGAAGAAGAGAGGCAGGTAGGAGAAGCCGTCCTCGTCGAAGCCCTCGTAGGGCGAGAGGTCGAGGGTGGCGTCGAAGGTGAAGGTGAACTGCACCTTCTCGCCCCACGCGATGCCGTTGTGCGGATTGCCGCCGTTCGCGTTGGGGTTGTCGTCGCTCGCCACGCCGAAGTCGACGGTCACCCCGCCGCCGCCAAGCCCGGCGGTGAGCGTGAACGCGCTGAACTCGGTCCAGGGGGATTCGGGTCCGGTGGGGCTGAGCACCGCGTAGCTGGTCTGGATCTTGCCGACGAGATCCGGGCCGGCGGCAAAGGGCGTGTTGAAGCCGAACGAGTTCACCGTACCGGTCACACCGACGGCGGTGGTGTTGTCGATCGTGATGATCAGGTCTTGGCCGGTGATGACCGCGTAGAGGTCGGTGGCGACGCCGGTGTTGACGCCGACGGCGGTGATCTGGCCGAAAAGTGCGGCGGGCAGGATGCTCGCCAGAAGGAACATGCTCAGGGATTTCATGGGGGGCTGTCGCGGCGTCCGGGATGGGCACCTCGAGGGAGACACGGTCGTCCCGCCAGCGTGGTTCCGCTATGGGCAACGGCTTGAACGGCCCATCGGGGAAAGCCGGAGACCGCGGCGCCGGTCGCGCGTTGGCGACGCGGCGGGACCTCACGGCGACTCGATCGCACCGGTCAGCCGGCCGAGGAACTTCTGCGCGTGCAGCGGGGCGCGGTTGCGCACCGCATTCTCGTCGATGTCGCGGCGCAGACCGATCGCGGAGATGTTTGTGAGAACAGTGCCGTCGCCCGGGCAGAGCACGACCCAGGCGAGCGCACGGCGCAGCGCGTCCGCCGGATAGGCGGCGCGGAGCTGATCGAACACGAGCCGGGCGATTTCGCCTTCCTGCGGGTCCTGGGCGAGATCGGCCACGGTCGCCACGCAGACCAGATGACGGACGGCTTCGCCGGCGTTGTCGCCGGTCGCGGCGGCGATGAACGGCAGCCGGGCGGCGATCGACTCGAGGCGCGCGGAGGCGAAGGGGCGGGCGAGCGGGGGGGCGAGGCGTGTCACCAGATCATCGTCACCGGGCAGGTTCTCGTAGGTGATGCTGGCGATCTGGGCGGCGGTGATGTCCCGCCACTCGTAGCCCGGAGGCAGGAGCGGCTGGAGTCGCCCGGTGGCCGCGGCGACGACCCCGACGGCCACCCACGCGGCGAGGGCGAGCGCGGCCCCGAGGTGTTGGCGTGGTCCGGCGCGGTCCTGGGCGTCCCAGCGGAACAGCGCCGTGCCGGCCGCGGTGGCCGCGGTGCCGATCACCAGGAGGGCGAGCAGCGCGTCGCTCGGGCCGAGCGCGCCGCGGGCGGGTTCGAAGGCGCTCTGCAACGCCGTCACGGCGTAGCGTCCCGGCATGAAGCCGGCGAGGCGTTGGGCCCAGTCGGGCAACACCGCGAGCGGCACGCCCACGCCGCCGAGCAGAATCATCGGCAGGAAGAAGCATTGGCCGAGCGCTTGCACGGCCGGCACGCCGTCGGCCAATGCGGCGATGATCAACCCGAGCCCGAGGAACGCGAACGTCGTGAGCGAGGCCGCGGCCAGAAACCGGCCGGGGTGGGCCGGCCACGGTGTGCCGAAGAGCAGATGCGCGAGCCCGAGCTGGAGCAGCACGGCGCCCGCGACGATGACGAAGCGCGCCAGCAGCGCTCCACCGAGCAGCGCCGCCGGGGGCGCGGGCAGCAGGCGGTAGCGACGCCACACGCCGCGTTCGCGCTCGGCGACGAGGGTGGTGGGCAGCCCGATCGCGGCGCTGCCGAGGATCGTGATCGTGAGCAGTTGGCCGATCTGGGCGAGCAACGGCGGATCGCCGGTGCGAAAGATGCCGCTGAAGCCGAGGAGAAACAGCACCGGCATCACGTAGCCGTAGACGACGGCCAGCGGGGTGCGGAAGTTCAGCCGCAGGGTGAGCAGGGCGTGGCGGCCGACGATCCGGAGGAGGGGGCGCGGCGAGGTCATACGCTGGCCTCCGGTGGGTTGTCCCATGTCACGCCGGTGAGGGCGACGAAGGCGTCCTCGAGCGAGGGGGGACGAAGGTGGAGCTCGAGGAGGGCGTTGCCGGTGTCCTCGAGAAGCCGGGTGAGCGCGGCGATGCTGCGGGCGGGCTCGCGGGTGCGGCACTCGTACCCGAACGGTTCGGACGAACTGCCGTTGCGCGAGCCGTCGCCGAAAGGAGAGGACAACGCTGCCAGAGTGGGGGCGTCGAGCGGGTGCGCGGTGCGGAAGGCGACTCGCGTCGCCGCACCCGCGCGGGCGAGGAGCGCCTCCGGGGCCTCCAGGGCGACGATCCGGCCGCGGTGCAGGATCGCCACTCGGTCGCAGAGGCGCTGCGCCTCGTCGAGGTCGTGGGTGCCGAGCAGCACCGCGCCGCCGCCGGCGCGATGGGCGACGAGGATTGCGTGGAGCGCGCGGCGCGTCTGCGGGTCGAGGCCCGTGGTGGGCTCGTCCAGGACGAGGAGCGTGGGGCGGTTGACGAAGGCGAGGGCGAGGGCGAGGCGCTGGCGCTGGCCGGCGGAGAGGGTGTCGACGCGCGCATCGGCTTTCTCGGCCAGACCGAAGCGGGCCAGCAGGTCGGCGACCGCAGCCGGTTCCCGGTAGAACGAGGCGTGGAAGGCGAGCGCCTCCCGCGGGGTGATCTTTGCCTGCAGCTCTGCGGGCTGGATCTGCGCGCCCACCCGGGCGCGGGCGGCGCGGGGCGCGGTGACCACATCGATACCGCCGAGGCGGATTTCGCCGCCGTCGATTGGGCGCAGGCCAAGCAGGCATTCGAGGATGGTTGTCTTGCCAGCCCCGTTACGGCCGAGCAGACCGACGATCTCGCCCGGGGCGACCGCCAGATCGACGCCGTCGACGGCCGGGCGCGTGCCGTAGCGCTTCACGAGCGCCCGGATCTCGGCAAGCGGCGGTAACGCGGTGGTCATTGTCGTGATGCAAGGGCGCCGGGGAGCCGACGGCAAATCCGGATCGGGGGCGCGCCAGCGAGGCGATCCGGTCCCGGTCGCGCGTGCGCCGTCCTGCGCCACCAGCAGTGGCGGTAGCCGGAGCAGGCGGCGCGCTGGGCGGGGG
>JAEXPQ010000226.1 GCA_023446735.1 Verrucomicrobiota bacterium | reverse complement strand
CCCCCCCGCGGCCCCGCGCCCGCCCCCCCCCCCACGACCGTGGCGATGTGGGTGCGCAGGCGGCGGAGCAGTTCGTCGCGGGAGACCTCGGAGCCGTCGGCGTTCTTGAAGAGCCAGTCGGGGGCTTGCGCATGCCAAACCAGGGTGTGCCCGATGATCTGTTTGCGCTGCTTCTGCCCGAGGGCCACGAACCGGTCGGCGAGGGTGAAATCGAACCGGCCGGCCTCGGGCTGGATGTGCTCCCATTTCATGGCGTTTTCCGCCGTGATGGAGTTGAAGTGGGTGGCGATGAGCGCGGCCCCCGCGAGGTCCTCGCCGGTGATCTGGGCGGCGTTGAGCGCGGCTCCGACCTGGAAGAGACCGCGTGCAGCCTCGTGCAGGGAGGGTGCGGGGGGAGTTTCGTGAGTCGGTTGCGGGCTCTGGCAGCCGAGCAGCGGAAGAAACACGAAGGGGATGAGTCGTGTGGGGATTTTCATCGGCCCCGATCGAGGCCGGGAGGGCGGCGCTTCGCCAAGGGTGGAGCCGTGCAAACTATCGCACGGCCGACTGCGCGTGGCCGGCCTTGTCAGGAAGCAGGCGGGCGCCCACGCTGCGCCCCATGGCCACCTGGAAACAATCCTGGCGCATCGGCGCCGCGCAGCAGGGCATCCGCCTCGACCATTTTCTCTTCGAGGCGTTGCCCAAGGCGCTCGAACGCGAGGTGTCGCGCGCGCAGGTGCGCCGGCTCATCATGTCCGGCCTGGTGGCCCGCAATGGCCGGCGGGAGCGCGTGGCTACCTACGAATTGAAGGAGGGGACACGGATCGAGGTGTTCCTCGATCCGGCGAAGTTCGACGTCGGCGGCGCCAGCGGGATGCGCCAGGCAGTACTGCGGGACTTCACGTGGACGCCGGAGCGGATTCTCTTCGAGGACGAGTGGCTGATCGTGGTCGACAAACCTGCCGGCCTGCCCACGCAACCCACGGTGGACGCGGAGCGGGCGAGCGTGTTCGCAACGTTGCAGACCTTTCTCGACCAACGCGCCGGTACGAAAACCTACCTCGGATTGCACCACCGGCTCGACCGCGACACTTCGGGCGTGCTGCTCTTCACCAAGGACCAGAAGGCCAACGCGGGGGTCACCGCGCTCTTCGCCGGCAAGACCGCCCGGAAGACCTATCAGGCCCTGGCCGTGACAGGGCCGACCTGTCCGGCGGCGTGGCAGACCGAGAATCATCTGGGGGTTGTCGGTCGGGTGGGGAAGGCGAGCAAGTTCGGCGCGGTCCACAGCGGCGGCGACCCGGCGCAGACGTCGTTTCGGCTCCTGGAACGGATGCCCGGTGCGCTGCTGATCGAGGCGCAGCCGCACACCGGCCGCACGCACCAGATCCGGGTGCATCTCGCGGAGGGCGGGCATCCGATCTTCGGCGACGGACTTTATGGCGGCCCGGCGCAGATCAAGGCCGTGGGCGGGGCGTTCGTGCCGGTCCCGCGGGTGATGTTGCACGCCGCGCGGCTGGAGTTCCCGCATCCAGTTACCGGGCACGCGATCGCGGTCGACAGTCCGTTGCCGGAAGACTTCGCGACGATCCTGCGGGCGGTTCGGTCCGGCCCGGTCGGGCGGCCGAGCGCGGCGGATCGCGGCGGTGGCGCGAGGCGGTGACCGCTGGCGGGTCTTGTTCCCCGGTCTGTGGATCTAGCGGGCGGATACGAATCCGGGCGTGTGTGCCTCGCGGTGGAGGATCTTGGGGTGTCTGCGAGCACCCGGTGTTTCGGGCGGGCCGCCGCTGGCCGAAACGGCGGTCTTGGGGGGCGGGGATCGTGCCGTCGGGGTGGGTTACGGAGCGATGCGAGATTTCGTGAAAAAGGCCGTTGACAGAGCCTAGAACGAAACCCACGTTCCCGCCCCTCATCACCTGTTGCAGGGTGGAGCAGTCTGGTAGCTCGTCAGGCTCATAACCTGAAGGTCCTGGGTTCAAATCCCAGCCCTGCACCCAATTTCGACACTCTAAAGCCCGCTGGTAACGCAAGTTACGAGCGGGCTTTGTTTTTGGCCGAAATTCTTTCGCACGGTATCGCACGGTACTGCACGGGTCAAAAATGGACGGAAAATGGACGGGGCGATTCTCCTATGGCAGGGGTTTCGGGTTTTGGACTCCGGAGCACAGCAATCGGCCGCGGATTGCGCAGCAACGATCGCAACCGTGACCGGCCCCGCCCGGGCAAGCTGTGCTTCGAAACCCCGGCGTAGATCAAAAGGCGTTCGAACTACGTGGAGTATTCAAGGCAGGAGACGTCACGCGGTACCGAGCAATGCCTGGCCGAACGTCACCAGCTCTTGTCTGAACCGCAGGTGTTCTGTTGCGCTGGCACCCCGGGGTGGATTCTCGCCATAGACAAAGGCTGCGCCACGGAGGGGGCCACTTCCTTCCTCGTTGGCAAAATGCTCGGCCACTGTTGCTCGTGCCAGGGCGAAGCCGGAGTTCACATCACGTTCCGCGGCGAAGGCGGCGATCACCGCAGCGGGGCCGCCGTCGTAGTGCATGGCGAGCTGATGGAGGTCGAAGGCGTCCTTGGGCTGCCGCCGCTGGGCAAATGCGATCAGCTTCAGAACCAGATACGGGCCTGCTTCACAGACCCGAACCGAGCAGCGCACGGGTGCCCCGTACACGTCGACCGCGGAGATTTCGCGGCGACGGTTGATGGCGAGAGCTCGATCGATTCCCCGGAAAACTGAGGTCTGCACGTCATCCACCATCACCGTTCCCGAGGTCTTGCCAGGAACCTCGGTGAGGAAATCGAGGTAGATGTCCACCCGGTCGTCTACCCGCTTCACGAAACGACCGTCGATCTGTTTGAAGTTGAGCCCATGCAGATGCGACGCGAGCGACCCGTATTGCCCGGCGGTTGCGCCCAGTGAGATGCCGAGGTCCACGTCCATCGTGACTGCCGGAAGTGTTGGCGCTTGAGACCGACATAGGTAGCGAGGAACAAGGCCACCAATCAGAACCAGATCGTCGTGGTAGTCGGCGAGCGCGGGCCAGACCGTCACGAGCACACGCTCAGACAGGGCGGTGATGTCGGGTGCGTAGTCCTCGTGTTTTGGATGCTTCATCGGGCGAACCCTTCCCATTGGCGCAAGGCGTTGGCCGCGTCGGGACCGCGCTGGCCAACCTGCAATAGATCGAGATAGATCTGCGCATCGGAGACCAGAACGAAGCCGGCGGCTTCTTGGGTGAACTGGAACACCCCGTCGTCGTGTGGGCGAATGAGCCAGAGCCGGCCCCCGTCGGAAACTGGGCGGGCGGACAGTGGCTTCAGAGCTTCGGCGCCAGGCAGTTCTCTCACGTATGCGGAGAGTACCGGCGCATCCGTATAGGAGTGACGATGGGTCGCCGCAAACCACTGAGTAAAGGCGACTGCGTTGCTGCCGATGGCCGCCTGAAGCTGCCGCGCGGCGGACTCCAAGGTTGGCGACAGGATGGCGTATTGGTGGACCGTAACACGGCGCGGCCAGATATCCCGCCGAGCCCAGGCATCGAGCAGGCCGTCCGGTTGTGTGGTGATCCATGTGCCGCCTCGGGAACTGCCCTCGCGCCGCACGAAGCCTTGGCTGGCGAGCGACTCAAGGACGCGGGAGAGCTGGGGGCGACTTACCCCGGTGGCGGAGGCAAGCTCGGCCTGCGTCCACGATCGACGAGGAGACAAAAACGAACGCACCACGCGCGCACTCTTTCCGGAAAACAATTCGGGTTCCGTGGGCAATGCCACGACTGGCTCATGATCGGGAGAAGGGGAACGGTCCACCAAGACGCTGCCGCGTTGAATCCACACCCGGCCGTTTAGGTCCAGGCATGCGACGCCGGATTTGCGGCACAATTCGACGAACCGCTCGGTAAGGCGAGGTACGATCAGAAGCGGTGGATGCGCAGCCGTGGAGGCGCGCTGCGCGAGGTCCTCGATATGATCGGCCGTTGGTCGGATTTTAAACTCCGCGAGAAACGAATGGTCTTGGCCGGCGACATGCAGGCTCACGACCGTGTCGGCCTGCTTGGGGCCTTCCTGTGGCGTGAAGCGCCACGACAACACGGTGTCACGGGAGAGGATTTCCCTGGCTGCGGTGACGAGGTCTTGGACTGACCGGACTGGAGTAATTTCCCTCAAGACAGCTATTTTCATACACACGAAAATAGTGATTTGGAAGAAAATAGATCACGAACGACTCCTGAACTGGTTGGAGCTCGAAGTGACCAATCTCGCGATGCTTGGTGGCCCCCCATGGGACTCCGCCTAGACAATCGCTACGGTCCTCACAATTCGGATTTTGCCGTTCGGCTCGTTGCCGAGACGTTGGCGTTTCAGGAGCAGTCGGGTTTTCAGCGAGGTCAGTGCGGTCATGCCTACGGTGTCCATCTGTCGGTGCAGTTCTGGGATCTCGATCTTCTCGTCAACTTTGTCGGCGAGGGCGAGAAGACCATCGCGTTGGATTAGCCGCTCAATTTCCTCTATCGTTGGATACGCCAAGTGAATCAGGTCGCGGTTGAAGCGGCGGAGCACTTCCTCCGGCATACCGCCATTGCGGATCAGGTTCTCAGCTTTGACTTCTCCCACCCATGCAGAGTTGAACCCCATGGTTGGTGTCCCTCGGTGCTGTTGCTGCCACGTTCCAGCGCCCACAATGAATACCCGCGTTTTGAAGAGCCGTTCCATCGCTTCGGCCGACTTGTACTCCGGTGGCACCGCTTTCACGAATGCCCCGTCGGCGGCGAACATCGCCCAGGGGAGACCTCGATCCAGAACGAGCCAAAGATCGTTCAGGACCGAGTTGTGCCAGGAACTTCCGTCGCCGCTGCCGAAGAATTTGTCGAGTTCATCGATGAAAAGGACAACGCGCTCGTTATGCATCGCCGCCCAGAGAAGCAAACGGGTCGTCGGGTGCGCGTCTTGGGCACCATGCACGATCCAGCTTCCATGGGAAATGCAGATTGGGTGCGCGCCCAGCTGCGCGGCCAGGCACTTGATCAGCGTTGTTTTGCCGCATCCGGTTGGCCCGAGCATCAATGAATTGGTCTGTACCGGGATTCCTGTGGCTGCGTCCGGTGGAGGGGCATAGAACAGGCGGGCGCGTTCATGCAAAAGGGACAGCGCCTCCCGCTGCGAAACGGTGAATCCCGACTCGGCAATCGTCCCTGGTGCAGGGCCGACCGGTTTGGCGGGTTGGCTGGGATTCTCGATCTTGTTCAGTGTTGTTGAGGCAGGGTGGGAGGGGGCCCCTTTCCGATGCCTCACGCGGGCGGCGCGGACCCAAGCCCATTCCTTCTCGAGGCGCTCCGCCGCGGCGAAACAACCGCGATTGACCAGCCGGTCGAGGAACCGGCGGTGGATTTGGTCGACGAGACGAGCGCAACCGGCGGCTGAGCGTTCCACGAGGAATTCCTTGAGAAAATCCACACCGCGCTCGGCCCGTGCCAATTCGCTGTCTCCAGCGAGCTTCAATTCGGGCGCAAAGCTCAACTCTGGGATCCGTGCAGGGGAATCATCCAGGCGCTTAAGGAGGAAAGAGCAGCGAGAACGGAAGATGTTGGATTTCATAATTTATGATCCAGGAGCCAAAACACGGCAGTGTCAACGCCATTGCTTATGATCCATAATCCATCATTCTCTCGTTCAAAGTATGCTCAGCCGCGCCTCAGATCCAACTCCCCCTCCTCTTGTTGAACCTGCGCGCCAACCATCCGTGCCCGATTGGCTGAGATCGGCACTCGCCGTCGGACCGGACATAGCCGAGGCAGCGGAGGTTCTATTCTTCGAGCGCTTTGGGGCCGAAATGAGCGGCATTGTTCTCCTGCCAGAGTCCCTTGAGTCCAAACTCCCCAACGCAAACCGCTCCCTGCATCGCTCCCTCCAGGCGCCCCCTCGGCCCCAAGGGCATGGATATGTGCCCCCAAAACGAACCAAGCGGCCCAACATCGCGCCCGGGCAACGTAGTTACGGGGTTGAGCGGATCGATTGCCGAGAGATCACGCTACGACTAACCTCGACACGCACTTCCGGATGGGGGGTGAATCTCGATCTCCTCAAATGGGACTCGGATATGGATACGTCGGCCGAGTCCTTTCTGAGTTGGCTGGCGATCAACGGCCTCGATGCGCGCCACATCGTTTCCTCAGAGGCAAGAGAGCTTCTCCATGCTGCCTTCGCCACCGCCTTGACCGCCAAAAAGCTCAAGCTGAAAGCCACCGCCTACCCCCGTCTCCCCCTGATCCATAATCAGCGATGCGGGGTCCGCTATCGGCTTCACTTTGACAAGGAGAAGAAGGGGAGCCCCTGTGACATCCACGTGCTTCTCTACCCTGCCGGGCGTAAACCTCTGCTTTATGGGATACCGGCGTTCGTGCGACCGACCGCCGACGAGCGCAAGAGCGGCCTCGGGATTCTCGAATCCTGGGACAAACGCGTGCGTTTCTATCAGACAACCGAGGCGCAGTGGAACGAGTGGGTCAAAACCAAGATCGATTTCTCGGCAGTGCCTCAGGATCTCCGCCAATTGATCGTGACTGGCTTGGACGCCGCGAGGCACCTTCGCCGACCTGATTCTGCCGACTACGATTTGCCTTAACTTGCTTGCGACCCCAATTATGCAGCGCCAACGGTCGCTCCAACGCTGGCACGGTCACCCGGCACTGTGCAGGCCAAGCCCAACGGCGACACAATCACCGTTGCCGGCTTGGCTCGGTTGACGATGGGCGCCGGGCAGGACTCTTGTGGCCGGGATGCACCGGCTCAGGCCATCGCCAACCGGCTCACCGATCAGGCTGGCAACGACGTGACCGCGACGGTGGAGGACGGGCTGTGAGGCGGCGATCCCGGCAACGACAGTTACATCTCCCTGGCAGGGAGCGTTAACTGTCGCGGGGGGTGGGCTGTCCTTCTCCTGCCAATTATCCAGTAAAAAATACCGTAAGGCCCATTAGTTACGGTAGGTGGCGCCCGTAGATTCTCGATCGGGAAGGTGGCCGGGGAGAGGGGGTGCAATGCTTAAAATAATGGATACGAGAGGCCAGGGGGTTCTCTGCTGGGACGCCAAATCTGGAACATGCTAGCATTGCTAGCATTACTAGTATTTCTAGTTTTGCTAGTAATTCTAGCATAACAACTTGCGGAATAATTGGTCTTGTGCTTTTGGCACACAATGGCATCGGGTTGCGGCGTGATGAAGACCACAACCAGAACTGAAACCCCGTACCGCGTGGAGATTCGCGGCTACCGGCCGTATGCGCTCACTCGACGCGACGCCGAGAGCCTTCTCGGCGCGCCGAAACTCCTCCAACGGCTGGTGTATTGGACGGCGCACGCGAGCCCTCCTGCGCAGCCGTGGCTGCGATACTTGCGACAGGGTGGTCGCGGCTGTGGGACCTTGATACTGACGGCGAGCTTTGAGTCCGCGATGGATCGGATGGGGCGTGGCGAAATGCCTCCGCCCATGCCATCCGAGAGCAAATCACCCCCGGGAGCGCTTGCCGGCGAGTTGTCGGCAAACCGAAATTCCTAGAACGTTATGACGGCCAATAGATTAGCCAAAAATGGGGGCAAAAAGAGGGGGAGGCGTCGGCGTTCTACGGCCGGTGCCTCCAATCAGTTTGAGCTTTCCGCCATTTTGGCGGCGGCCAGCAACTCGGACGAAGCGCGCGAGAATCTTGTGGCGCTTCTGCAAACGCGTCACGTCGGTCTTGCCCCAGAATGGCGAGGTCGGAACGCGATTCCTCCAGGTAGTCTTCTTGACCGGGTCTGTGATGCCTTTTCCAGGGGAAGCAATATCCCGCTCGAAATCCCTCTCCTGCTAGTTCTTCACATCGTGTCCGGTTTCCTGCTTCAGCAGCGCGTCACGATCCAGACCTCGGCAGGTGTGCTCTCGCCTCGCCTGTGGAGCATCATTCTCGCCGATTCTTCCTCCGGTAAAACCTTTGCGCTGCACCAATTGCTTGCCGGCCTCGGGGTCCCCAATCCGGAGATTCCTGGGTTGGCCGGTGTCGTCAGCGCGGCGGCGTTGTTCTCGACGGTTGCTGCATGCCCACGAGGGCTGCTCGTGCGCGATGAGTTCGGACAACTTGTTGGCAGAATCGAACGGGATTTGAATCTGAGCGATTTCAAGGACCTCCTTCTTCGCCTCTACGATGGGCATCCGATTTGTTGGACCACCAAGAAGGACGGGGTCCGGCAAATTGATGGTCCGGAGGTCGCGGTGCTTGGCCTGACGCAGCACGCGACGTGGCATGAAAAGGTCTCCCCAGAATCCATGTTGGATGGATTCGCCGCGAGATTCTCCGTGATGATCGCGCGACCGGACCCTGCTCGGCACTGGCGTGATTATCCGGTCTGGAGAATCCAAACCGAAACATGGAGCGAGTCATGGCGCGCCTGTGAAAAGGCGGTCCAGTCGCGCTATGAGACGACCCCGGCGGCAGAGGAGTATTTCTGCTCCGAGTTCCGGGCGTTGGCCGAAAACACGGAACTCCCCGAACCGTTCTTCCGGCGAATCCTGTTCTCCTGTCACCGTCTCGCCTGCATCTACCACGTGCTTCTGGCGGATCCATCGCCGCAGCTGACGAGCACGGACTACGCTTGGTCGATTCGGCTGCTGCGTCATCACCTCGCTGATGCAGTGGCGGTGGTTGGGGCACAAAATTTATCGGAGATCGAGCGACTGATCCAGGCCGCCGAGAAGCTCCAGGAGCGCTGTCAGGCGCAAGGCCAATCGTTTAACGAACGTGCCCTCTACAAAAATTTCCGCGCTCTCACGCCCCAGACTGCTGGGGTCATCCTCCGAATCCTCGCCGACCGCACAAAATCATGACTTCACTCGCTGACCGTATCCGTCGCATCGCACCACAGTATCAGCCGGACGCAGAGGATCTGCGTTCGCTAGAAGTCGAACTCGATCGTGTCACCGATCGAGCGCTGCCGAAGCTGATTCGAAAACGCTTCGTTGAAACGTTGCGAAACATGGGGCGAAACGGTCCCCGATCACAGGTGGTCGCAACATCCGCAAAGCCACCTGCGCCAGGTACCGTTGGCGGCCTTGGCGCAAGCGTGGTCACCAAATGATTCCGTAATGCGTCGCTCTCTTTTCCAAGGAGTCGGTCGGCGTAGTGTTCGCAGGAACACTAACACACTAGGGTTTTTCTCCGCTTCGCTGCGAAAAACCCTGTGTGGCCGAGGGCGGACCCTCGGCGCTCCCTTTCGCATCGGGCGAGCCGATGCGACGCGGGGCCGCCCCGCGACCCTCGCCGCTGGCACCGACGCTGCCGCGTCGTTTCTGCGCGGTTCCATTCCCTACTTGGAAAAGAAGAGATGAGCGAGGTTGGCATATGCCGCTGCGAGAAAGTCAAAACCCGTGGGGGATTGGCCGCCAGGGATGCGCACAACCGCCGGACGAAAGTAGTCGGTAATGCAGACTACACCCGTCGAGAGTTGAATCAGAATCTGCGTCCCGATCTGCCGTCCTCCTCGTTGGCCGCGCTCGATGGTGTACTGAAACGCCTCGGCAACCCGAAGCTTAGGCAGAATGGCGTACTCGGGGTGGAGTACGTGATGACCTACTCGCCTCAGGCCTCGGATCGCATCGACCCGCTGGCATGGGCAAGGAGTGCGCTAGCGTTTGTCGAGACGCGACACGGCGCCGAAAACACCCTCTCGGCGCACCTGCACCTTGATGAGAAAACCCCGCACGTGCACGTGGTCGCCGCGCCCGTGTTTGCCAACGCTTTGGTCATCGGTCCGTTCATGGGGAGTCGCGCGATCTTGCGAAAACTGCAGGATGATTTCCACGCGCAGGTCTCGTCTCACTTCGGTCTCGCGCGGACTAGCGAGACACCTACCAGGCGAGGTCACATATCGGCACGTGAACTCCGTGCCAAATCCCGCGAAACTGCAGACCTGATTTCGGCGGTGAAACAGCAGGTAGAAACAACCGCGAAACAGATCTCTGTCCGGATCGTTACCGAACCCGTTTCGGCAACCTCAATGCTTACATCCAAGGGGCGCGACGCATTCGTTCGCACTGTCGAGCAGGCCGCCGAAACGCGGATCGTCACGATCCGTAATCAGATCCTGCGAGTGGCCGCGGCATCACTCGACGAGCTCCACGAACTAGTCGCGAGCGCAGTGCTGCTGCGCGCCGAGAATCTCGCAATGAAAACGCACCAATTGCAGGAACTCCGGGACATCGAGCTGGCACGAGTTGCCGACTTGTATCTTGGCGTGACTCCGCGTCGGGAAGGGCAGTCGCTCGTCTGGGAAACCGACGATCACAAGCTGGTGGTTACCGGAGTCAAGTTCCACGATTTCAAGAGCGATCAGGGGCCGCTCGGTGGCGGTGCCATCGACCTAGCGATGCATTTGCTCGGGTGTGATTTCGCCACCGCGATCCGAACTTTGGCAGCCGATTTTCCACTGGGCGTGGCGGGGGCAGTTCACAGTCACCACATCCAGATTGCTCGGCAAGAGACCGCAAAAGCGATGGCATCACCTCGACCGTTGTTTGCGGAGCAATTCGCACGCTTTGCGGCGCCGGTTCCTGCGAATTTGTCACTTGTTCGGAAATACCTGAGCGTGGCCCGGATGATTCCGGCCGCCTCGATTGATCGGCTCGTATCGAGTGGCGACTTATGGGCCAACCGATTCGGGGCGTGCACCTTCGCGCACCGGGATCCTTCTGGCGGGATCCGCGGTTGTTCGATTCGAGGGACAAAGGGGGATTTCAAGCAGGCTTTGGGCGACAAGACCGGTGCGTGGTTTTCCGTCGGTGCCCCAGTCGCGAAAGCCAGTCACCTGGTACTGACCGAGTCCCCCATCGATGCATTGAGCTTTGCGGCTCTTGAGCCACTGGCCGAAACCGATGCGATCCTCTCGACAGCGGGGCAAACCGGCTGTGAGCAGATCATTGCGCTGGGTCGCCCCTTGATCCTTGCCCAGGACGCCGATGAGGCCGGCGAACAACAGGCTAGTGCGCTAGCTGCCGCAGCGCTCCTTTCGGGCCTCACCGTGGAACGGAGAAAGCCCACACGTGGAAAAGACTGGAATGAGGAACTCACCTATGACCGAGACGAACGACAACGAATTGCTTGCGAAATTGAACAGCGAGAACGCACGCTTGCAGGCGGCGAACGCGAAGCTGGCGAGCGACAACCAGGCGCTGCAAGAGCAGTTGCAGCGAACGCGACCGACTTTCGTCAGGGTCGCAGGGCAATACGTTAGGACTGATGTGATCCAGTGGATTGAGGATTGGGCGAGCGACGCTGAGTCAGGGGTTCCGCAGTGTCGGGTTAATGGGCGGAATTTTCTGAAGACGAGTGCAGCAACGTTGGTCGATTACTTGGGGAACGTCGTATCTCTTGCCGAGAATTCTGTTCCGGTTGCTCGACAGGGAGCGCCGGCAGCTCCGTTGCCAACCAAGGTGCCTCGACCAATGGGGATGCGCGAGCGGTGACGGGTGGCACCGCGCGATCGTGATGGTCGCATTGTATCCTTGCTGTGCCTGTCGCCGATCCGCCAGCATCGATACGGTTTTGCGCGGCTCATCCGAGCTGCATCGAAGCCATCCCGCAAACCCGCCACCGCCGCCTCGGCCCTGCGAAACCCCGTTTCCTGTGCTCGCCGCGGCCGGGCGCGCCCCCAATTCTCGCCCCATGCAATGGATCGCCCCCACTGAGAAGGACGCCCTCACCGAGACGCTCGAAGCGCGCCTCTGGAACACCGCCGACCAGTTCCGCGCCAACTCCGGCCTCAAGGCCCAGGAGTACTCCACGCCGGTCCTCGGCTTGATCTTCCTGCGCTTCGCCGAGGTGCGCTTCGAGGCCCGCCGCGCCGCCCTCGAGAAGGCCGGCGCCTCCTCACGCCGCGGCAGCCGGGTCGACGATCCCACCGCCTACCACGCCGAGGGCGTACTCTTCCTCACGCCCAACGCCCGCTTCGCCCACCTGCTTGCGCTGCCCGAGGGCGCCAAGATCGGCGACGCCGTCAACGACGCGATGGCCGACATCGAGAATCACAACCCGCAGCTCGCCGGCATCCTCCCGCACAGCTACCAGCTCTTCACCGGCGTGCTCCTGAAGGAGATCCTCAAGAAGATCTCCGAGATCCCCGCCACCATCGACTTCGACGCCTTCGGGCGCATCTACGAGTACTTCCTCGGCGAGTTCGCCCGCACCGAGGGCCAGAAGGGCGGCGAGTTCTACACCCCGGCCTGCATCGTCCGCCTTATCGTCGAGATCCTCGAACCCTTCCACGGCCGCGTGCTCGACCCCGCCTGCGGCTCCGGCGGCATGTTCGTGCAGAGCGCGCGCTTCGTCGCCGAGCACCAGAAGAACCCCGCCGACGAGCTCTCGATTTTCGGCGTGGAGAAGACCGACGACACCGGCCGGCTCGCCCGCCTCAACCTCGCGATCCACGGGCTGGAAGGCACCATCGCCCACGGCGGCGACACCAACAGCTACTACGCCGATCCCCACGATGCGCTCGGCCGCTGCGACTTCGTCCTCGCCAATCCGCCGTTCAACGTGAACGCCGTCGACAAGGATCGCCTCGCGCAGAGCACCGGTCCCGGCCGCCGCTACCCGTTCGGCCTGCCACGCACCGACAACGGCAACTACCTCTGGATTCAGCTCTTCTACTCCGCGCTCAACGCCACTGGGCGCGCCGGCTTCGTGATGGCCAACTCCGCCTCCGATGCCCGCTCCTCCGAGCAGGAGATTCGCCAGAAGCTCATCCAGGAGCGCGCCGTCGACGTCATGGTCGCCGTCGGCCCCAACATGTTCTACACGGTCACGCTGCCCTGCACGCTTTGGTTCCTCGACCGTGGCAAGATCGGCACGCCCCGCGCCGACCAGGTGCTCTTCATCGACGCCCGGCACATCTACCGCCAGATCGACCGCGCCCACCGCGAGTGGACGCCCGCGCAGATCGGCTTCCTCGGCAACATAGTCCGCCTCTACCGCGGCGAGAAACCCGATTTCACCACCGGCGGAGACGAAGCGAAGTCCAAGCTCCTCGAGATCTTCGGCTCCTCCGCTTCCGCCGGCTCGAATGCTCGCTCCTCGCTACCCGCTACTCGCTCCTTGCAGTACCGCGACATTCCCGGCCTCTGCAAAGCCGCCACTCTCGTCGAGATCGAGGCGCAGGGCTGGTCGCTCAACCCCGGCCGCTATGTCGGCGTCGCCCCCGGCGAGACCGTCAGCGACGAAGACTTCAAAGAGAAGCTGGAGGCGCTGAACGAGGAACTCGAAACCCTCAACGCCGCCGCCCGCGACCTCGAAGCCACCATCGGAAAGAACGTGGCGGAGATTTTGGAGGCGTGAACGTGAAGACTGCCGTTTGGAAGACTGTGCCGATCAAGGAGCTCTACGAGGGGCTCTACGATGGCCCTCACGCGACACCCAAACCTTCTGAGGACGGCCCTGTCTTCTTGGGGATCTCGAATGTCACCGATGACGGGTGTTTGGACCTGCGCGACATTCGGCACATCGCAGAAGATGATTTCTCTCATTGGACGCGGCGCGTGGAGCCACGCGCGGGCGATCTGGTCTTCACCTACGAGGCAACTCTGAATCGGTACGCGATCATTCCTCCTGGGTTCCGCGGTTGCCTCGGGCGACGTATGGCATTGATCCGACCGGACGAGGCCAAGGTTGATGTCCGATTTCTACTCTACTACTTCTTCACGGATGATTGGCGGGCAGTGATCCGAAACAACATGCTGACAGGGGCTACTGTTGATCGGATTCCGTTAACGAGTTTCCCGAGCTTTCCCGTGAAGGTTCCTCCGCTCTCGGTACAGCGACGAATTGCCGGGATCATGTCAGCGTACGACGAGCTGATCGAGAACAGCCAGCGACGGATTCGGACCTTGGAGGAGATGGCTCGCGCCCTCTACCGCGAGTGGTTTGTCCACTTCCGATTCCCCGGCCACGAAAAGACCAAGTCGGTCGACGGTTTGCCAGGGGGATGGTCGCGAAGGCCTCTGGAAGAAATCGCCGAGTTCAGGCTTGGGAAGATGCTAGACCAAGAGAAGAACCAAGGCGAGTTCCTGCCATACCTCGCGAACGTTAATGTGCGGTGGGGCGAATTCGACCTGCGCGATCTGCGAGAAATGCGGTTCGAGCGCGATGAGCTTGAGACGTACGGACTAAGGTTCGGCGACATTGTTATGTGCGAAGGTGGCGAACCAGGTCGGTGTGCAATCTGGAAGGAACAGATGCCGGGAATGATGATTCAGAAAGCAATCCATCGTATTCGTTGCCGCGTGACTTCGGATCACATCTATCTTTACCACTGCTTGCGTGACCAAGGGGAATCTGGGTATCTGGCGACGCTCTTCACCGGTGCTACGATCAAACATCTGCCACGCGAAAAGCTCGCGAAAGTAATGGTCGTGGTTCCGTCCGCGCCGCTACTGAAGAGATTCGGAGACGCCACGAAGTCGATGGAAGAGCAGATTCACACACTGCAAATCCAGATCCAAACCCTCCGAAAAACCCGCGACCTCCTGCTGCCGCGACTGCTGTCGGGGCAGGTGGAACTCCGCGGCAATTAGCTTATGCGCCTCAAAGAAGTTGGCATCAGGAATTTCAGAGGATTCAGGACCGAGGTCTGCGTCCCGATCGACTCAGATGTTACGGGAATCACCGGTAAGAACGACGCCGGGAAATCCAGCATCCTCGAAGCGCTCGACATCTTCTTTGAAGGAGGGGAAGTCGCCCTTGAAAAGGACGACTTCAATGTCGCCGAGCCGGAGGGGGCGGTTGAGATCCGATGCGTCTTCGAGAATCTACCCTCGGAGATTCTGCTCGACGAGACCAACAAGACGACGCTCGCCGCCGAGCATTTATTGAACAGCGCTGGCAACCTAGAGATCCTGAAGCGCTACAAGAGAAGCTCAAAAGATCCAGGCATCTTCCTCGTCGCCAGCCATCCCAGCGCGGCCAGTTTTGACGATCTACACACGCTGAAAATCGCCGAACTCAGAAAGCGCGGTGCAGATGTTGGCGTTGTCGCCGGAGACATCGAGGATGCCCGTAAGAGCGCTTTGTGGCGGGCCGCCATCTGGGCCAAAGCACCAAATCTCAATAAGCAGCAGCGGGAGTTGGAGATCAGCAAGTTCGCCACTGACTCGAAAGACATCCAGGACAAGATATTCAAGCAATTGCCACTCTTTGCTCTTTTTAAGTCAGACCGGGAAAGCAAGGACAACGATCCTCAAGCTAAGAACCCGCTACAAGCCGCAGTCAAACAGGCACAAGAGGAACTCCGGACCGACATTGAGAACATTCAGAAAGAGGTTCAAAAGCGCGTGCTCGAACGTGCGGCGAAGACGCTAGAGAAGCTAAGGGACATGGACGCAACATTGGCGTCCCAACTTGTGCCCCGGTTCAAGAAAGCCCCCACCTGGACTTTCGACTTCGCGTTGGATGGGGAGGACAACATCCCCATCAACAAGCGAGGGAGTGGTGTCCGGCGTCTGATTCTGCTCAATTTCTTCCGCGCTGAAGCGGAGCGGAAGCTTGCAGACAAAAAGGCGCCATCGGTCATCTACGCCTTTGAAGAACCGGAAACGTCGCAGCACCCTTCCAATCAGGAAATGCTGGTTCGGGCTTTGGTGCAGGTGGGAAAGCGAGACAACTGCCAGGTGATCGTGACAACTCACGTCCCCGCTCTTGCCGGACTACTTCCAGTTGCGGGACTGCGCCTAGTGGAGAAGTCAGCTACGGGCCGCTCGATTGATTTCGGCAATGACACTGTAATCGAGCGAATCGCGAAGTCACTCGGTGTGCTCATTGACCCGCGTGCGAGTCGTGCAAAAGCATTGGTTCTCGTGGAAGGACCGGGAGACGTGGTATTCATACGCCACACTGCAGAGCAACTCAAAGCAGCTGGTCACATCTCGGCGACGCTCGAAGACAAGGGCATCCTACCCATTTCGATCGGTGGTTGCGGTCTGCTCAAACACTGGATCGCGAAGCGCATTGCCGAACAGTTCAACATTCCATGGGCGCTGCTGCTTGACTCGGACATAGGCACTGCTGAAGCGGGGCAGAATCTGACAAAGGTGCAGGAGGTACGTGCTTCTGGAAGTAAGGCTTATGTTACAAGGAAGCGTGAGCCTGAGAATTATATCCTGCCTGAGGTTGTGACGCCGCATCTTACTAGCGGAGCAACCGCGACGTGGACGGATACGAGCGATGCCAAGAAGGACATAGGGGCGGCAACCTCGAAAGGGTCTGGCGAAGTTCTTGAATTCTTCTGGACGAAGATGAATGCGGAGCAGATCCACCGCGCCGAGAAATACAGCGATGGCGGCACGGACCGCTATGAGTTCACCGAGATTCTCACAGACCTGTTGACTCTCGTCTAGGCTTCCATGCCGCACACCAACACCAAAGACCGCCTTGTCGAGCAGCCCACCCGCTCCCTAATCAACGGCCTCCTCCACGAAAACCGCCTTGAGCTCGGCGGCCCGCGGATTTGGCGCGTTATCTAGCCACGATGCAACAAGGGCACAAAAGCTCCAACACCTTGCCGGTCGGCCAATGGCCGGGCCGCTTCACCGGCAACTTCCCGGGTTTTGTGTCGTTCAACGTCGAGAATAGTGGGAGCGGATCGGGCTTCCTTTGTCTCACCCAAGGTTCCGGCCTCCCGGCATCGCGCATCGAATTCCGATACGAGGTCTCGGGCAGTTGCTTCAAAGGAGAGTCAACGGAAACCAAAGTCTTCGACGAGGGGCTTGGTCGGTTGATCTCGCCTCAGGACTATGTCGCGCGCCACGGGAACGACGTGTATTTCGCCAGCAAGATCGAGGCGACGGGCGAAATCAGAGGATCGATGATCATGGGCCAATGGCACGGCGATCACAACGAGTCCGCCGGCTTTTGCATAGAGAACCCTGCATTGGAGCCGGCACAGGCTGGAGCGGCGGTGCCTTTGATTCCGTGGTTGGATTTTCGCGAACGGATCGTCGCGTTGCAGAAGGGAGGGCGCCGCATGGTGTTTCGCGGCCATTCTTCGACGAGTTGGTCGCTCTGCAGCTCGTTTCATCGGAGACAACGCTATGACCTTTGCCGGTATTTCGACGGTGTCTGCGACGATCTGGAGCAATACGTGAACTCGGTCGTGCCCGCACCGTTCGATCGCCGTGATGCTCGCCAGCTTGGCGGTCTGCTCAGCCTTGCGCAGCACCATGGGTTTCCAACGCCGCTGCTCGACTGGAGTTATTCGCCGTACGTTGCAGCCTACTTCGCCTTGGCGGACGAGCAGGCCGAACGCGAGCGGCGAAGCGCGCGGATCTACATCTTCGATTCGGACGCATGGTGCGCAGCCACGATGCAATCCAGCAACTGGTCTGATCCGCGCCCTTTCCTGACCATGCAGGAGTTTCCGGCGAGGAACAATCCGCGCCATCTGCCGCAACAATCGGTGCATATGTTCACCAACCTAGCCCACGTGGAACATTGGGTTCGCCTGCTCGAAAAGGTACTCGGTCAGTCCTTCCTGACCGTAGTTGATATCGCTGCCAATGATCGGCGCCTAGCTCTCCAAGACCTCGACTACATGGGCATCAACGCCGCCACGCTTTTCCCCGGCCTCGACGGTGTCTGCCAGAAACTCCGCTTCCGGCACTTCGGAATCTAGCGCATTGCTAGCAGGTATCTGGAGATTGATCCACCCAAGCCACACCATGCCGCAATTCGAAATCACTTTGGTTCAGCATGCCGAAGAGCGAGCAAAGCGCTCGGGATATAACTTTTACTATGGGTATCCGATCCGGAGCCCCTACCGCTTCAATGAGCGGCAACTCGTTGCCGGCATGGTGCGTTCCATTCTTCAGCGGAACGCAGGGAGAATGGCGAAGCGCTATTTGGCTGCGATTGTGAAGCCGACTTTGCGTTTCTTGATCGATTGGAGCGCGGCTCCGCGCTTCTGCCTGGAACTGTCAGCGACAGGCTCGCTGCGCGACTTCTCCTTCACTTCACGCATTGGCGAACTCGGGCAGGGAGTGAGCTACTGCTATTGGCATTGGACCGCGGGATACCAGATTATCTCCGACTACGCGTCGTGGGCTAGCGTCACCGGTGCGCCGGTGGGAGGGGCCTCGGCGACTCCGGATTACGTGATGTTCAATCCCGATTCCGGCCGGATCGACCTAATGGAGAGCAAAGGAACGTGCAGCAAAGCGCACCTGAGCCGACTCGGGAGCGCGCTGAAGCAGTGTCGGTCCGTGTTTGGTCAGACTCTCGCAACCGGGTACTGGGGAAGCGTCCTTACCCTTGAGCCCAGTTTAGCGACGGCTGAGCTTCATGTTCGCGATCCGCAATCGGAGCGAAGACCCACGTTCGAGGAGCGGTACCGATTGTTCCGCATGGGGTACGCGAGCTGGTTCGACCTTCAAGGGGAGTCTGATTACGCCCAGTTTCTACGATCGGGCAGCCTCGACCAAAGCGGCGATCCTGTGGCGCAACGCAATGAAGGGCCACCTCGCGATCCGTTGGCTTTGATGACAGCCGAAGCACTCGGCTTTGAGCCTGAAAGTGTGCGCTTCACCCTAGACCCACAGGTGGTGGAAGCGCTTCGAGAGCGTCGGGCTTTTGAGAAGATTGAATGGGACCGCCTCCGCAAAATGGCATCGGTCGATGACCAGGGATTCGGTGTGCTGAGGTTTCCGGACGGGACTGAGATTTCTGATGCTCCCGCACCAGCGAAAACCCACGTAGTCATGGACGAGTGAACAGCCTCCTCGTCAGAATCGGAATCGATCGGCTGAATGGCGCCATACAACAACCCAAGCTGGTACTAACGGAAACACCGAGATGAGAACTATTCTGATCACATACCTGATGGTTTTGGCGGTGGCAGCTTTCGGCCAGACCTACACTGTCACGCCGACCGGTATGGTCGACAGTGCCGACCCCACCAAGGCGTACCTCGTCATCGAAGTTGAGGGACGGACCGCCAAGCAGCTTTACGGCAAGGCCGTTCAGTTCCTCAACGAGACCTGCCGGAGCGCAAAGGACGCGATCAAGGGCCAGACCGAGGGCGAGTATCTGAAGTTCGAGACGTTCGCCCCGGATTTCATCACGTACAAGAACAGCGGCGCGAGCGTTCCGATCCAGGCCTCCTTCACGACCGAGCTACGCTTCAAGGACGGAAAGGTGCGTTACGAGATCATCAGCCTAGAGATGTACGGGATGGGTGGAGGGCGGAAGTACCCGCTGCTCTTCAGCGGTGGCCTGCTTGAGGGCTACATCGTCTTTCGAAAGAACGGGAAGCTCTTCAAAGAAGCGACCAAGGCGGACCTCGAAAGCTACTTCAACGGGCGCGTTGCGGCACTTGCCCAGTACCTCAAGAACGGCGGAGCCAAGAACGATTGGTGATTCCACTTCAACCGACCTGCCCTAAAAACGACCGATCGCCCCTGCCCATGCCCCAAGACCTCGAAAGTCCGCATACCTCTCAATGCCCAAGACCGAAGGCCACAGCCATTGCGATAGCTGCTTTTGTACTGAGTCTCTTTGCCTTGGGAATATCGTTCCAATCGCTCCGTCAGCAGATACGAGGTATCGACCTTCAGACCTTTGAAGGTGTTGCGATCACCGATGTTCAATACAAGGCGGGAGAGGATAGTTTCATCGAAAAGTTCGAAGTGAGAGTGCGCAACGAATCGGTGTATGATGTGCGACTTGAGACGGTGTTTCTTGAGTGGCGTTTGGGCGGTGGAATCGCGTTGGTTCAGATCCCCCTTACCTCGGCGGCAGAGGACCAGTTGGTTAGGCGGGGGCAAGGCGCAGTGTACAGGCTGGATGCCTCGCTGGTTGGTACTTTGCGAAAGATGTCGGACGTGACAGGAAGCACGTTTTGCGTGGTCGCGCGAAGCAGTTCTGGCCGTGTATTTTCTACCGCTGGTACGAAGTACGATGAAGAGCTCCGCGATGCCCTTCGTTTCTTTCCGCGATTGAGGGGCAGGTAACGGCGACCAGCGAACCAAGCATCGCTACAAATCTTGACCACCATGCCTCACCCCTACACCGAAGACCAACTCGTCGAGCAGCCGGCCATCAGGCTGTTCGCGGAGCTTGGCTGGACGACGGTCGTGGCGATGGAGGAAGTGCTCGGGCCGGCTGGGACGCTCGGGCGTGAGACGAAGAGCGAGGTCGTGCTGGTCGGGCGGCTGCGCACGGCGCTGGCGAAGCTGAACCCGAAGCTGCCGCCGGAGGCGATCAGCTCGGCGGTCGATGAACTGACGCGCGACCGCTCAGCAATGAGCGCATCTTCGGCTAACCGCGAAATCTACGGCTTTCTCAAGGACGGCGTGAAGGTGGCGGTGCCCGACCGGGTGCGGGGCGGCCAGAAGGACGAGCGCGTGCGGGTGATCGATTGGGATCACCCCGAGGCGAACGACTTCCTCCTCGTGAGCCAGATGACGGTCGTCGGCCCGCTTTACACCTGCCGGCCCGACCTGCTGGGCTTTGTGAACGGCCTGCCGCTGGTCGTGGTGGAGCTCAAGAAGCCTGGCGCGAAGGTGAAGCAAGCGTTCGACGAGAACATCACCAGCTACAAGCACCCACAGAACGGAGCGCCGGCGCTGTTCTGGTACAACGCGATGCTGATCGCCTCCAATGGTACGGAGAGCCGCATCGGCTCCCTCACAGCGGACTGGGAGCGGTACTTCGAGTGGAAGCGCGTGGAGCGCGAGGACGAGCCCAAGCGCGTGTCGCTGGAAACCATGATCCGCGGCACCTGCCAGCCGGAGCGGTTGCTCGATCTGGTGGAGAACTTCTCCCTCTTTTCCGAGCACAAGGAGGGCACGGTGAAGGTCCTCGGCCAGAACCACCAGTTCCTCGGCGTGAACAACGCCATCGGCGCGCTCCTGCGCGCCCGGGAGGCCGGACACGGCCGCGGCGGTGTGTTCTGGCAGACGCAGGGCTCGGGCAAGAGCTTCTCCATGGTCTTCTTCGCGCAGAAGATCCTGCGCAAGGTGCCAGGCAACTGGACGTTTGTCGTCGTGACCGACCGCGTGGAGCTCGACGAGCAGATCGCCAAGACCTTCGCCGCCTGTGGCGCGGTGAGCGATGCCCAGGCCTGCCATGCAGCCAGCGGAGCGCAGTTGAAGGAGCTGCTCCGCGGCAACAACCGCTACGTTTTCACCCTCGTCCACAAGTTCCAGTCAACGGAGATGCTCTGCGACCGGCGCGATGTGGTCGTGCTGACGGACGAGGCCCACCGGAGCCAATACGACACGCTCGCCCTGAACATGCGCGCCGCGCTGCCCAACGCGTTGTTCGTGGCCTTCACCGGCACGCCGTTGATCGCCGGCGAGGAACGGACGCGCGAGGTGTTCGGCGACTACGTGTCGGTGTACGACTTCCAGCAGTCGGTCGAGGACGGCGCCACGGTGCCGCTCTTCTACGAGAACCGCACGCCCGAGCTGCACCTCGACAACCCCGACCTCAACGACGACCTCTACGCGATCATCGAGGACGCCGATCTCGACGAGACCTCGGAAAGCCGGCTGCAGAAGGAGCTGGGGCGGCAGTACCACCTGTTCACGCGCGACGACCGGCTCGACACCGTGGCCAAGGACATCGTGCAGCACTTCCTCGGGCGCGGCTTCCAGGGCAAGGCGATGGTCGTGTCGATCGACAAGGCCACGGCGCTGCGGATGCACGACAAGGTCCGCAAACACTGGAAGGCCGAGCAGGCGCACGTGGAGCGCGAGCTGGCCACGTTGAAGAGGGCCAAGCCGTACAAGGGCGGGGTCGACACCGAGAAGGTGGAGGAATTGCAGGCGCGGCTGCGCGTGCTCAACGAGACCGACATGGCGCTGATCGTCTCGCCCGGCCAAAACGAGATCGAGCAGATGAAGGCGCTCGGCCTCGACATCGCGCCGCACCGGAAGCGGATGAACGACGAGGAGCTGGACGAGAAGTTCAAGGACTCGGCGGATCCGCTGCGGCTGGTGTTCGTGTGCGCCATGTGGCTGACCGGCTTCGACGCCCCGAGCTGCTCGACGGTGTACTTGGACAAGCCGATGCGGAACCACACGTTGATGCAGACCATCGCCCGAGCGAACCGCGTGTATCCCGGCAAGCACAGCGGCCTCATCGTCGACTACGCCAACGTGTTTGCGTCGCTCGAAAAGGCCTTGGCGATCTACGGCGCCGGCACGGGCGGACGCACACCGGTGCGGAACAAGGCGGAGCTCGTCGCAGAGCTGAAGAAGGCCTTGGAGGCCGCGGTGGCGTTTTGCACGGCCCACGGCGTGAGCCTCGAAGCCATCCAGGCGGCCGGAGGGATGGACAAACTCGCGCTGCTCGGCGACGCCGTGGACCGGCTCATCTCGCCGGACCCGTTGCGCAAGGACTTCCTCGCGCACGAGAAGCTCGTCACGACTCTCTACCGGGCGGTGAAGCCGGACCCGGCGGTGCTGCCCTTCGTCGGCGGCTGTGCGACGATCGCTGCGGTCGCGGATGCGATCCGGGCGCGGCTGGGCGAAGGGAACGGAAGCGCGGACATCTCGGCGGTGATGCTCGAGATCAACCGGCTGCTCGACGACTCGATCGCGGCCGATGGCTTCACGATCGCCGAGGGCGGCGGGGAGGACGGGCGGCTCGACCTGTCTAGGATCGACTTCGCCGCGCTCGCGAAACGTTTCGCCAAGGCCGAGCGCAAGAACACCGAGCTGGAGCAGCTCAAGGCCGCGGTGCGCGCCACACTGGAGCGGATGATCCGGATGAATCCCTCGCGGATGGACTACCGGCAGAAGTTCGAGGATCTGATCGAGGCCTACAACTCCGGCAGTCGGAACATCGACGAACTCTTCACCGCGCTCGTCGCCCTCAGCCGGTCGCTAACGGACGAGCAGGAACGCCACGTGCGCGAGCACCTCACCGAGGAGGAGCTCACAATATTCGACATCCTCACGCGCCCCGAACCGGAGCTGACCGCGGAGGAGAAGCACGCGGTGAAGAAGGTCGTGCGCCAGCTCCGCGAACGCCTACGCACGCTGCTGGTGCTCGACTGGCGCAAGCGCGCCAACACCCGCGCCCGCGTGCAGGAGGAGATCAGCGAGATCCTCGATCAGGGTCTACCCGATCCGTACACCCGCTCGATCTACCAGAAGAAGTGCGGCCTCGTTTTCGAGCACGTCTACGAGACCCAGAGTGCGTAGGGGACCTCGCAATGACCCATCTCAGCGCCCACCATTTCCACCCTGCGTGTTCCGTATAAACGTAAGCATCCGGTCGGGGTCCTCCGCGCTTCCAATACATCTACCATGATCACCACACTCACTGTCTGGCTCCGTCAGAAATTAACGTGCCAAGATCTCGAAGTGCGCTTCGTGAACTGGGCGTGTTTATTTGGGGTTTTGGCCGTTATTGCCCTTTTAAAGCAACCAGCGGTCGCCTTGGGTCTCTTTGCAGTAGCAGAAATCCTGGTAGCCGTTTCATTCCTGATCTGGGTGATTCCGGCGATCCGCCTAAGGTGGACCCATTGGTGGAGGCGGCCTCTTTGCGGCGCACTTCTCGTCGTGTCTGGAGTCGTTCAGGTGGCGTTTGCCGAAGAGTGGATTGGGTCCGTGACCGGTTTTCATCCCGGAGATTACACTACATCGGTCGCCAGCTTGGCGGTCCTGTTGTATGTGCCAACGAGCTTAGCTCTCGTTGCGCTGATCGTGTTTTTGGGCTCGATCGGGGCAACGTTGGTCTCGCTGCCGATCCATATGGTAGAAGAGTTCGCCTCAGAAATTCTCGGAACTCCGAAGACAGCTTGGGGTGAGCGCATCGGCCGGCGTGCAATCGGCGGGCTTTGTTTTTTTGGGGTGCTCCATTTCGGGTGGTCCGGTATGGCTGCAGGAATTAGCCCGCACTTGGACTCGGCTGTGGAGCGGCTTGTATTGATGCTAGATTACTTTCCGTCGCAGAATCACCCATGGCGCGGTTCGTTCGGCGGAGCCGTCGTGCATTTTCACGAGAATGGCTTGGTTACCAAGGCGCTCGAGCGGGACGGACGCATCCGCTTCGAAGTCGCCGTTGCTCCACCAAATGCTCCGTGAGCGCGGAATGTTGGTTATTCTAGCTTAGAGCTTGACTGTTGGATGCAAACCGGGGCCCCTAGGGTGGCCCCCGAAAGTTGGACAGGGGGGCGTTAGGAGCAAACCGTCAACGGTCCCACGTCATGTCGAAGAAAGGCCGTACGTTCACAGCCGATTTCAAAGCGAAGTGAGCATTCCCCCATGTCGCGAGGGGGAATGCTGCCGGGAGTCACGACTCGGCCCGTGAGGATCGTCGGAGGTGATGACTGCGGAGGATCGGCAGTCCTAAACGCGCAGCCTCACGCCGGGCGGAATAATCAGCCTTGGCGCTATCGTTGTCGTGGTCGTACCCGTCAGTGGAAAACACGGCCCACCTACCATATCGATCCAGTGTCCAGGATACGTGTTCCGAGGCGGGAGTAAGGCGTTCCCACAAGCAGACGTAGTGGGCGATAGCGCCGCTGATTCGTGTGAGAAACCGATCGGGAAGTTCTTTTGTTTCCTCGAACTCGCGCAGCGCTTGGGCGCTCTTGGCGATCCCTTCGGTGACCTGTTCATAGGCGCGCTCACCGTTGTCTGAGGCGAGATCATTCTCGGCGGCAAACAACGCTTCCTCCAGGCGCGACAATTGCGCGCCGGTGGGGTCCGGCGCCGCGGCAACGCGTTGCTCCTCCCTCGCAACCTGCGCGCGCAGGGTATGCACGCGGAATGCGAGGTTGAATTCCTCCGACGTGATGGGACGTGCGGGTTGTTCCGCCTGTTGGCTTTCGCTCGGCCGTACGGCAGTCGCTGTTGCGGTGCTTGCCTTAGGCAAGGGCTTCGCAGCGCCCTTGGCGAGGGCAGCGCGTGCGCTTCGCCAGTTTGCGAAGCCGTGGCGTTGAGCGATGATCTCCAGGCTGTGGCAATGTTGCAGGGGGCTCCCGCCGAGCGCGTGCTCTGCACGTAGCTTTTCGGCTTCACTTCTTAAGTACTCGAGTGTGAGTTGCATGTGTATCCAGACAATAGGCCCATAATCGAGAGCGTGGTTCCGTTCGCCCCGAGAGTGAGCCCGGCTTGTTTGGGTTACACTACGCAGGGATACTCTTCTTTCTCGCCATTTGCCGTGCCGCAAAGCGACGGAACCGGGAGGCTGGCGACCAGCCATCCGAAACCATGCAAATTCGCGCTCCCTGAGCAAGAGATCACTCAGGCCAAATCCCGGTACAGATGAGTGACCGAGTTTGTAGGGGACGGAGCTAAGCGTCATCGGTCACTAGAAACCAGCCAGGAAGGGTCGAATCAAAACCGGCCACTTTGAGCGGTCGTCACGCACCCGGTTCACGGGCACCGATGGGGCGTGAACACCCTCCGAGTGAACGAATACACGCCATCCACACCATTCACGCCCACGGTTGGTCGCAGCGACGCATCGCCCGCGAGCTGGGGATCCACCGCGAGTGAGGTGGACCCCTCGAAGCGGCGCCGTTCACCTCGATCTGGGTGCCGTTGGAGGGTACCTTCAGCTCGCCCCCGCTGCGCACCGCGCTGGCCGGGCACTGGGCCAGCAGCCGGCGCACGAACTCGCGCGACACCTGCCGCAGCGCCGCCACGCCGACTCGCCCAGCCAGATGCTCAACTGGTTGTGGCCCTTGGTCGGGACCACTTCGATGCGCAGCCGATGTTCGGCGAGTGTTTAGGAAAAAATGACGCTGCTGCTGCCGTAGCCGCCGCTCGAAGTTCCCTCCGCCTTCACCCAAAATGCACTCAAACCCGGGGATCGTGAGGACTAGGGACGTTACTGAGTGTATGGCTCAGATCTTTGCTGAGCAGAGTCACTCAGCCTTCAGTGGCCGTTGTTGATCGGAGGTCACAGGCTCGGTTGGAGCGAATTGTTCAAGTTGCCTTACGCGGCTGCAGAGCGAGTTGATCATCGCTTGCTGGCTCGTGATTATCTGTTCGGTTCGCATCGCGGCATCGTCCGCCTCAAGGACCATCTTCGCTTTTCGCGCTTCAAGTGCCGGCACGGCTGTCAGAATTAGGATTCCGACAAGAGTCCAGATTGACCGCCGCGAATTCTTGGCGTCGAAGCGTTGCTTCCCTCGCCAAGAAAGGTGACGGAGGAACATCGCAAATAGCACAATGAGGCATGCCGCCCCTGGCGCAAACGCCGTGAAGATGCTCGGGCCGGAGACGGAGAATAGCTCGATCAGTGTTTCAGTTACGGTGAGCACGAGCCCAAGAAGCAATAGGCCGGCCGCTAGCGTTCTGATCAGACCTCCGCGCTCCAAGAACGCGAGAGCTTGGACGGCATCAGAAAGTAGCGGAAGTTCGTTCGTATCGTCTGCCGCCTTGCTCGTGGGGCTATGTTCCATTGGTCTGTTACAGTCTGTGATGTGCGGACCTTTTCAAGCACGCAGATGTTCCAAAAACCGATTCGGTTTCTAGCTACATGCACCTGGTAAGGCGGCCACCTTACTTGGCTCTGATTCTTCCGGACCTAGATGCCAGAACTTTCCGGCATCTTCAGCACTCACGAGGCCCTTGTAATGCTTGTGGAGCATCGCGGTGCTGTGGCCCATCTGGAGCGCCGTGTAGG
This sequence comes from Verrucomicrobiota bacterium, assembly GCA_023446735.1. Taxonomy (GTDB): domain Bacteria; phylum Verrucomicrobiota; class Verrucomicrobiia; order Opitutales; family Opitutaceae; genus CAJCBL01. Next base: position 5,398 of record JAEXPQ010000226.1, on the reverse strand, counting down.
ACTCGTTTGCGAAGTGCGCCAGGTGCATCGACGCGCAAGTGTGGCGTAGGCAATTGTGGGAGCGCGTGATCTCGGGCCATGGTGGATTCTGCTCTCTGCCGACTTCATTTGCGGCTTCGAAGACTTCACGAAGACGTTTGTTGTAGTGATCCTCTCCGTGCTTGAAGATCGGTCCTTTCACCTGCCGCAGGGGCGCGAGCCAAGCGGCGAGCGCGGGCTGGACATCGACCACACGACGAGACCGAGTTTTCGCCTTCGCCGCGGTGACTTCGATCAGGTTGCCGCGGTAGTCTTCCCAGTCGAGCGCGCAGACTTCCGATCGTCGAAGGCCGGCAAAGAGCTGAATCGCGATGAGGGAAAGTACGTCAGTTTGGTCGCTAGCTGCTTCGAGGACTCGCGCTGATTCGGTAACTGTGAGAATTCCGGTAACGGCATCGTCCGCGATAGATTTCTCGAGGCCATCGGCCGGGTTCTCGGCACACCATCTCTGGCGAACGCAGAACGCGAAGAATGTGCGAAGCGTGACGACGTAGTTGTTTCTCGTTTTTGGCGACCAGTCCTGCTTCGAGATCCACGACTCCAGCATCTGTGCGGTGATGGCGTTGACCCGTTTGCTGGAGAACTCCTCGTCGAGCTTTCGGAACTGGCTCTTGAGGTTCGTCAAATAGCGCACCTTGAGGTTCTTCGCCGTTCGGTTCGAGATGAACTCTTTCGAAGCTTCACCGAAAGTGCGCGTACCACCTTGGGGCAGGGCGTGGCGCAGAAAGTACCCGACCGCTTCGGTGAGGGTGAGACTGCGGCCGGCTTTAGCCGCCGCGGCGCCGAGGAGCTCCTGGCATTGCCTTGCCTCGATGCGCAGCGCGTGAGGAAGGGAGAAGGCTTCGTTTCCTTCCTGAACTTTGGTTTCGAGCGATCTCTCGATGTACTCCTTAGCTTCAGACTCTTTCGCGAAATGCCGACGGAGCTTCTTCGTTCCGGTGATCTTCTTGCCCAAAGTCACACGCCACCATGCGACCCGGGTTCTGGAGTTCTTGGGAATCACTCGTTCGTGCTCGTCCAACTTCACAACGCTGATTCCGGAGATCTTTGCAGCCATGCCTTTCAAAATGGACGGAAAATGGACGGAAGCAACCGTTTACCTATGATATTGCCATTCTCATAACCTGAAGGTCCTGGGTTCAAATCCCAGCCCTGCACCCAATTTCGGCCCGCAAGTCCCTGGCTTGCGGGCCATTTTGTTTCGTACGCCGGAGGTAGACATCTGGGCCGCGCGTTTCCTTCGCTTTTCGGTACAATCGGCTCAGGTACAAAGGTACACCCAGGCCGGGGCCCAGGTTGGTGGCGTTCAGGCGATGACGAGCAGGCTGACTTGTGGTCGGCAGAAAAGACGCAGTCCGTGGAAACTGCCGATGCCGCGGGTGGTGTGGATCCAGCGACTATCCCAGCGGTGCAGGCCGGCGGCGAAACGTTTGTCGGTCACGGGGGCGAAGGGGGCGCCGAGGAAGGGCAGGCGAACCTGACCGCCGTGGGTGTGGCCGCAGAGCAGGAGATCCCAGTCGAGCGGTTGGAAGAGCTCCTTGGTATCGGGATTGTGGCTGAGGACGATCCGGGCGGCGTCGCCGCGCGGCGGGAGCGAGGCGAAGGCGCGACCGGGTTCGCAGTCGCCGGCCCATGGGTCGCCGACGCTGACCAACTGAACGGTGTGTTCGTTGATGCGGAGAGTGTGCGCGGCGTTGCGCAGGAGCTGGACTTCGGCGTGTGCGAGCAGCTCGGCGACGGGCAGGAAGGAGGCGTTGCCGCCGCGTGCGGCAGACCAGCGGCCGCCATCGTGGTTGCCGAGGCAGGCGAAGGTTGGCACGGCCACGGTGAGCCGGCGGAGCGAGCGCTCGTACTCGGGCGAGGCGGCGAACGGACCGGTGATGAAGTCGCCGGTGAGCACGGCGAGATCCGGCTTCAACCCGAGGCCGAGCGTGACGGCCCGATCGACGAGCGCCAGCGAGGCGGCATCCGAAACATGGAGATCCGAGAGGTGGAGAATTCGGAGCGGCGTGGCGCGGCCGAGCGGAACCTCGACCTCGTCACGGTCGAGCCAGCGTGGTTCGAGCCACCGGGCGTAGCCCGCCGCCCCAAGACCGGCGAGCAGCGCCACGCCCAGAAAGCGCCGCCGAGTGAGGCGGGCGGGGCGAACCGGAGCGAGCGGGGGATTTGGCGGCGGCATAGCGGTGCTCAACCGGCGAGCTCCGCAGCGAGTTGCTTCGCGGAGCGGCGCACGCCGGCGAGGATCGCGTCGGCGACGGCAGCGGGGAACTTTTTCGGGAGTGAGGTGGCGACGCGGTCGAGTATGGCGGGCGTGGTCTCGACGAGTTCGGCGAGCAGGGCGGGCATGTCCGGCACGCCGCAGCGCTTGCCGGTCTTGAGCCAGTGGCGGGCGCGGATCTCGGCCCAGCGGTAGTGGCGTGACTTGCCCTCCGCGGCCATGGCCATTATCACCTTTTCGGGGGCGTATTGGCCTTGGCGGTGTCCGAGCACCGGATGTGCGGAGAGGATGTCGTAGAGTGGGGTGAGCTGGTACGTGCCGCCGGGGAGGATGAAGAGGCTGAAGTTCTTCGCGTGGCCGTCGATGGCTGCGAGGAGCCAGAAGACGACTTGGGCGCGCAGGAATTGGCGGAGATCGTCGGCGGCATTGCGCGAGGCTTGAAGAATGGTGGCGATGCGGCGTATGCCTGGGCCGCCGTCGTTCTCGTACTTGAAGGCCGGCGACGTGCCAGTGGCCTGGCAGAAGTCCTCCTGCGGGAGCCGCAGCCAGTATTTTCCGTTGGTGGAGAGCCGGCGGTCGAAACGCTCGACGACGAGCGCCTTCTTGCTGCCGAAACTTGCGATCTGGCAGGGGGCGACGGCCATGCCGTACTCGCGGACGATCTGGGCGCAAAGCCACTCATTCTCGATGGAGGTCGAGAAGTCGATGCCCAGAGGCAAGGTGCCGATCGGGAGTTTGAGGATGTGCGTCGTGGGTGTGGCGCCGGTCGGGCGATGCCACGCGTTCTTGTGCCAGAGCAGGGCGGTCTTCTCCTGCGCGCCGGCGAGCGAGATGCGGAATGGCTCGGTGTCGTCGGGCACTTGTCCGAGGACCATGGCGCCGGTATTGGCGAGTTGGGACGCGATGGCGGCGTCGCTGAGCGACTGACCGGTGATGCGGCGGATGTTCGGTGCTTCGGCATCGATGGGCAGAAGCTGCAATGCGCCGACGCAGTCGCGCCCGATTTGCTGCAGAAGGTCAAAAACGGAGGTGGAGGCGGTCTTGAACTGTCGATGGATGCGCTCGCGGATCTGGCGGTTGTCAGGGAGGAGGTTGTCGAAATACGCCTCGACGCTCGCGCGGTACGGTTCGGCGGACGGCCGGAGGGGAAACGTGAGAGAGATTGGGCGCGCGGCGGGGGAGGAAAGCCAGGAATCGGCGTAGCGGAATTCGTGGGTGCCCGCGGCGGTGCGAGTCCAGGTGCCGACGCGTTCGCCATTCATCCAGACCGAGAGCTCGCTGTACTTGGCGAGACGGCCCATGGCTCACCACTCTCCGGTCGGCTCGGACTTCTCGCGGTGGCGCAGGACGATCTCGACATCGAGCGCGCTGAGGACGCGCAGAACTTTGGCGAAGCTCGCCGGGCCGGGGTTGGTCTCGAGCTGGGAGATGGCGTTTTGGGCAAGTCCGGTGCGGGCGCCTACGGCCTGTTGGGTCATCTGCCGCTCGCGACGGAACCCGCGCAGGATCACGCCCAGTTGCTCGGTGGTCTTGATCGGGAAGTCGGCCATATCGCGTAAACCAGATAAACTCAGAATATATGGGTTACAAGATAAATGCAAGATATGTGGTATACGTGATGAGCTGGTGCCCCCGAAGTGCCGTTGATTCGGTCGGGCCGTCTACGGGGGAGTGAGTCTCAGGACGAAGGATTCCCACTTCTGCTGGAAGGCGGCCATGTCTTCCTCGCCGACGACGCGTTGGAGGGTGGCATAGCCGGTGGGATCGGCGGCTGCATTGGCGACGAATTCGCGGTAGAAACGGCGCAGCAGGCCGCGTTCTTGCAGGTAGAAACAGAGATAGCGCGACTGCCCATAGTAGCGGTTGTAGCCTGTGCCGCTGGAATCCCCGTAGAAATCGGAGGCGGAGAGCGCCATGAGCTGGCGGAACGGGAGGGTAGTGCCGTCGTTGATCGCTTGCTGCAGGCCGGGCAGGCGCCAGTTCACCCCGCCGATGATGTGACCGTCGCGTTCGCCGCACGCCTCGTAGAGTGAGGCGAGGCCCTCGTCGAACCATGGCGGGCAGGCCGGAAAGTTCGCGCGCATGAAGGGATGCACGATCTCATGCACCAAGGTTCCTCCGCCGGTGCTGATGTTCATGATCAGCGCATGGTCGCGAGCCGAGTAATAGCCGTAGGGCGTTGTCGGTGTCTCGCCGAAGATCGCGCGCGTGTTGGAACGATAGCTGTCGGTGTCGCGGAAGAGCCAGATGTCGATGATTTCGTTCGGTTGCTTGGCGAAGTAGTCGGCCTGCAGAAGAGCGACCGCCCAACGGACAGTGTCTCTCGCGTGGGAGCGCACGTCGCGGGCCGGTTCGTCGCCGACCACGAAGAATGGAGGCTCGTCCACGACCGTGAAACCGGCGGGAGTGCGCGCTTCGAGCGCTCGGCGGTGTGTTGCACGTGGGCTGGAGGGATCGGCAGTGGCGCACGAGCTGCACATGGCGACGAAGCCAACCAACAAGAACCCGAGTGAAGCTGCACGAAGGCGGAGGTCGCGGTGTTCGTACGGGAAGCGGGGCAGGGGGCTCATGAGAAAGGCGGACACAAAAAGGGCCGGTCGGAGACCGGCCCTAGGTTGGCGGGCGGGGAGCCCGAGGCAATGGGTGAAGCGGTTTACCCGACCCAGGCGCGGGCGGTGTAGAAGAGCTTCATCCAGGGGCCGTCCTCGGGCCACTCGGCGGGGTGCCAGCTGTTCAGGACGGTGCGCATGACGCGCTCGGGGTGCGGCATGATGATCGTCACGCGGCCGTCGCGGGTGGTGAGCGAGGTGATGCCGCGGGGCGAGCCGTTCGGATTCAGCGGATACTGCTCGGTGGCCTGGTGCTTGTTGTCGACGAAGCGGGCGGCGACGAGGCCGGAGCTGTCGCAGGCGTCGAGCGCGGCGGAATCCTTGAACTCGGCGTAGCCCTCACCGTGCGAGGAGGCGATCGGGAGCACGCTGCCGGCCATGCCCTTGAACAGGATGCTCGGGCTCTCCTCGAGGCGGACGCAGACGAAGCGGGCTTCGAAGCGCTCGGAACGATTCTGCACGAAGCGCGGCCAGTGGTCGGCGCCGGGGATGATCGAGTGCAGGTTGCTCATCATCTGGCAGCCGTTGCAGA
>JAEXPQ010000217.1 GCA_023446735.1 Verrucomicrobiota bacterium | reverse complement strand
GCCCCGCCCGGTGTCGCCGGCTCCTTTGGCGCCGCCGCCCGCGGCCCCGAAGCCGTTGTCGCCGCCCTCGCTCGTGGCGCCGGTCGCCGGCGCGCCCAAGCCCGGTCCCGTCGCCGCGCCGATGCCGCCTCCGTTGCCGCCGGTCTCCGGCCCAGTGGCCACCGTCACCGTTTCAGGCGACGTCAAGATTCTCCACGTCAAGCCGCCGATCATCGTGCGCGACTTCGCGCTGGCCATCGGTGTGAAACCCTTCCGCCTCATCTCCGAGTTGATGGAGATGGGCATCTTCGGTTCGCTCAACCAGGCGATCGATGAGGCCGTGGCTACGAAGGTCGCCGAGAAACACGGTTTTCTCCTCGAGGTGAAGCACCGCGGCGACGCCGCCCCGGCCGCTCCCGTCAAGGAGAAGGCCAAGCCCGTCGAGGAGGATGAGTCCAAGCTGCTCGAGCCGCGGCCCCCGGTTGTCTGCATCCTCGGCCATGTCGACCACGGCAAGACCACGCTGCTCGACACGATCCGCAAGGCCAACGTGGCCGCGGGCGAGGCCGGCGGCATCACGCAGCACATCGGCGCCTATCAGGTCGTGCACAACGGCCGGAAGGTCACCTTCCTCGACACCCCCGGCCACTCCGCCTTCAACAAGATGCGTGCCCGTGGTGCCAATACCACGGACATCGCCATCCTCGTCGTCGCCGCCGACGACGGTTTCATGCCGCAGACCGACGAGGCCCTGAAGTACATCAAGGCCGCCAAGGTCGCCACCATCGTCGCTGTCAACAAGTCCGATGTGAAGGGCGCCAATTTTGATCGCGTGAAACTGCAGATGCAGGAACGCGGCATCGCCCCGGAAGACTGGGGTGGCGAGACCATCGCCGTGAAGGTCTCCGGCCTGAAGGGCGACGGCGTGCCGGAGTTGCTCGACTACATTCTCCTCCAGGCCGACGTCATGGAGCTCAAGGCCAACCCGAAGGCCCCCGCCAGCGGCGCGATCGTCGAGGCGCAGGTCGAGGTCGGCCGTGGCAGCACCGCCACCGTCATCGTCCAGCGCGGCACGTTGCGCGTCGGCGATGCGGTCGTCTGCGGCGCCGCCTACACCAAGATCAAGGCTTTGTTCAACGACAAGGGCGAACAGGTCAAGGAGGCGGGTCCCGCCATGCCGGTGAAGATCATCGGCTGGTCCGCCACCCCCGAGGCCGGCGCCCAGTTCAAGGTCGTCAAAAACGAGCGCGAGGCCAAGTCCATCGCCGAGGAGGCCGAGCTCGACCTGCGCAAGCAGGCCACGCAGGCCTCCGCCGCTCCGAAGGACACCTCCGTCGAGAAACTCTTCGCCGAGATCGCCGCGACCCAGAAGCCCACGCTCAAGGTCGTCATCAAGTCCGATGTCTTCGGCTCCGCCGAGGCCGTGCGCAACCTCCTCGAGGGCATCAAGAGCGACAAGGTCGCCCTCGAGGTCATCTCGTCCGATGTCGGTCTGGTTTCGAAGAACGACGTCCTCATGGCCGGCGCCGCCGGTGCCACCATCATCGGCTTCAACACCCGCCTGGAGAACGGCGTCACGCCGCTCGCCAAGCACCACGGCGTTGGTATCCAGGAGTACGACATCATCTACGAGCTCGCCGACAAGGTGAAGGAGTTGATGGCCGACCTGCTCCCGCCGGATCTCAAGGAGATCAAGCTCGGTGGCGCCGAGGTGCGCGCGACCTTCCCGGTCGCCAAGGGCGTCGTCGCCGGCTGTCTCGTCACCGACGGCAAGATCACCCGCAACGCCAAGGCTCGTGTCCGCCGCGGCCGCGAGGTCATGCACGAGAGCACTGTCGACACGCTCCGCCGTTTCAAGGACGACGCCAACGAGGTGCGCGCCGGCCTCGAGTGCGGCATCGGCCTGGCCGGGTTCTTCGGCTACAAGCCGGGCGACGTCATCGAGTGCTTCGAGATCCAGAAGATCCGCGCGAGCCTCTGACGATTTCGGGTTTCGGATTGGGGATTGCGGAGTAGCTTCGGGACTGTTTCCCGGGGCCGAGTTCTCCGCTCCTCCAATCCGCGCTCCGCAATCCGCATTCCGCAATCGCCATGTCCAACCGCACCGTCCGCATCAACGAACTGTTGCAGCGTGAGATCAGCCACGTGCTGCACACGAAGTGCGGGCAGGACGCGGTCCTCTATACGATCACGGCCGTCGAGATCGCCCCGGACCTGCGCACCGCCAAGGTCTTCTTCTCCCTCCTGAAGAAGGACGCCGACCCGGTCCGCGGCCTCAAGTGGCTCCGCGCCAAGAACGGCCTGATCAGCGAGCACCTCCGCCGTTACGTGCAGCTGCGCTATCTGCCGAAGCTGGAGTTCGTCCATGACGAGTCGCCCGACCGCGCGGAGCGCGTGTTGCGCCTGCTCGACGAGATCGGGCAGCCGCCGGCCCCTCCGGCTCCGCCGGCCTGAGCCCACCGTCCGCGTCTCCCGTCCATGCCGCGTTTCTTTCCGGAGCTCGCCCAACGTTTCACGCAGGCCGTTGCCCGCCTCGAGGGTCGCCGCGTCGTCGTCATCGGGCACGCCCGGCCCGACGGCGACTGCATCGGTTCCCAGATCGCCGTCGCCCGCTTGCTGGCCGCGCGGGGGATCGAGGCGATCTGCGCCAATGGCGACCCCGTGCCGCGTCGTCTCGCGTATCTCGCTCCCGAACACACCTTCCACACCGCCGACACCCTGCCGGCGGGCGACCACGTGGCGGTGCTGGTCGACTGCGCCGACCTCGCGCGGGTCGGCGCCAAGCTCGCCGCCCGCTTCCCGCGGCCCGCGATCAACATCGACCACCACCTCGGCGCCAACCACGGCGCGGAGGAGAACCTGGTCGACACCGGGGCCGCCGCCACCGCCGAGATCATCGCCGGCATCGCGTTCGATCTCGAGCTGCCGCTCGACGACATCGCCGCGAAGGCGCTCTACGCCGGCATCATCACCGACACCGGCCAGTTCCGCCACGCCTCGACCACCGCGCGCGTGTTCGAACTTGTGGGACGTCTGATCGCCTGCGGCGCCGAGCCGGTCGAGGCCGGCTACCACATCTACGAACGCGAGTCGTTCGGGCGGATGAAGCTGCTCCAGCATTTCCTCTCCTCGCTGCGCCTCGAGTGCGGCGGCCGCGTCTGCGTCGGCGTCCTCCCGCTGGGGATCTTCGAGCGGACCGGAACCACCGCCGAGGACACCGAAGGGCTCGTCGACTACGCGCGGGCCATCGACGGTGTCGACATCGGCGTGCTGCTCGAGGAGCGCGTCGGGATGACCAAGGGCAGCCTGCGGGGCAAGGACCCGGCTTTGCGCCTCGACCGCGTGGCCGCCCAGTTCGGCGGCGGCGGCCATGCCTGCGCCGCCGGGCTCAACCCGAAGGAACCGCTCGCCGCCGTCGAGCCGCGCCTCCTCGCCGCCCTCGCCGAGACGCTCGCCCGCGTCGATGCCCTGAAGTCTCCATGAGTCTCGCTCCCCGCAACGAATTCGACGGCGTGCTGCTGATCGACAAGCCCACCGACTACACGTCGCACGACGTCGTCGCCCGCCTCCGCGGCAAGCTCCAGCAGAAGCGCGTGGGCCACGCCGGCACGCTCGACCCGATGGCCACCGGCCTGCTCCTCGTGCTCGTCGGCAAGTCCACCAAACTCTCGCAGTATCTGATGAGCGGCGACAAAGAGTACGAGGGCGAGATGACGCTCGGCGCCGTGACCAATTCCCAGGACGCCGAGGGCGAGGTCGTGGAGACCCGGCCCGTGCCGGCCGACCTCGACCGCGCGAAGATCGAGGCGGTGATGCAGACCTTCCGCGGCGACCAGTACCAGACCCCGCCGATGTTCTCGGCGATCAAGGTCGACGGCGTGCCGCTCTACAAGATGGCCCGCAAGGGCGAGGAGATCGACCGCGAGCCGCGGTTCATCCGGATCATGAGCATCGAGGTGCTCGGGGTGGAGCTGCCGAAGGTGCGGTTCCGCGTGCGGTGCTCGAAGGGTACCTACGTGCGCACCATCGCGCACGACATCGGGCAGAAACTCGGCTGCGGCGCGCACCTGAGCGCCCTGCGGCGCACCGCCAGCGGCGACCTCCGGGTCGAGCAGGCGATCAAGCTCGAGGACTTCCTCGCGCTGCCGGCGGCGGAGCTGCCGAAGCGACTGCTCGCGCCGCATCAGGTGGCTCCGACGCACGCCGTGTAGGCCACTTGAGTCGACGGGGACGATGCATCGCGCGCCACAGGTCTTCCCTTCTTTGGCCGCCGTCGCGCTGCCCGCGAGGCCCCTGCATCTGGCGATCGGCATCTTTGATGGCGTCCATCTCGGACACCAGGCCGTCATCGAGTCGGCGCTGCATTCGGCCCGCCGCGAGGGCGGGTTGGCTGGAGTCCTGACTTTCGATCCCCATCCCAGTCGTCTGTTCCGGCCCGACAACCCGGTGCGGTTGCTCCTGCCGGTGGAGCTGAAAACTTGGTTTCTCGGCCGCAAACTCGGCGTCGACTTCGTGGTGCAGGAGCCCTTCACCCGGGAATTCGCGGCGATCCAGGCGGAGGCGTTCCTGCCGCGCCTCAGGGCGGCCCTGCCGCAACTGCATGCGGTGTATGTGGGCGAGAATTGGCGTTTCGGGGCCGGACGCCACGGCGATGCCGCCCAGTTGGTGCGCGCCGGACGCGAAGCCGGCGTGAGCGTGTTCAGCGCGCCGCGCATCAACCTCGACGGGGAGCCGATCAGCAGCACCCGCATCCGGGCGCACGTGGCCGCGGGCGAGATCGAGAAGGCCAACGCCCTGCTCGGCTACGCCTACTTCTCGCTCGGGCGGGTGGCGCCCGGTCGCCAACTTGGCCGTACGCTCGGTTTCCCGACCCTCAACCTGTCCTGGGCCCCCGAGTGCGCCCCGGCGGCTGGCGTCTACGCAGTGACGGTGCGGGGCCGCGACGAGCCGGCCGAGGCGGCGCGCCCTGCGGTGGCCAATTACGGGGTGCGACCGACCGTTGAGCTTGCAGGTCTCCCGCTGCTTGAGGTCCATGTGCTCGGCGACTGCGGGTGGGGGAGCGGAGACGAGCTGTGCGTCGAGTGGCTGCGTTTCCTGCGACCCGAGCGGCGATTTGCCGATCTCGTGGCGCTGCGTGGCCAGATCGAACGGGATCGCGCCGAGGCCGCACGGTTCTTCGGTCTCGCGCCGTAGACGCAAATCGCGGGTTTTCCCGTTTAATTTTCGGGTCGCGGACCCGATGAACAGGGGGTTCCATCCCCTGCGAATCCAGCCAACATCAGAACGATGAGCGCCAATGCGACCCATATTCTTGTAGCCGACGACGACGACCAGGTGCGCATGCTGCTAAAACGCGTGCTGGTCAAAGCCGGCTACGAAGTGTCCGAAGCCCGCAACGGCAACGAAGCCGTCCGCATCTTCAAACAGAAGCCGGCGGCGCTGTTGATCACCGATCTGATCATGCCCGACAAAGAAGGCATCGAGACGATTCAGGAATTTCGCCGCAACCAGACGCCGGTGAAGATCATTGCGATGTCCGGCGGTGGCCGCCTCGACCAGAATATGTACCTTTCGATGGCGAAGAAAATCGGCGCGGACCGGGTTCTCTCGAAGCCCTTCATGCCGCAGGAACTGCTGAAAGTCGTGGAGGAGCTGACCGGCCCCGGAAAGCCGGCGGCGCCCGCAGCTTGATCGGGCGGTTGAGCACGTCGGGCGAGGGTTCGGCGACGAAGCGGTGTTCGTGTGTTCAAGTGTAGGCGACGGCGACCGATAGGGGGGCGGTGACGATTCTGCGCCGTGCGACCCGGCGCCCTGGTTCAAGATCCTGTAGCCCCCTCGTTCCATGAAGACCCCGCGTTTCGTATCCGCACTTTTCGCCCTCGGCTTGGTTTTCGGGTCGCCGCCTCCCGCCGCGGACGCCGCTCAGGACCTCGAGTTCCAGATCACCGAAACGCAGGTGACGGAGTTGGTGAAGGTCACTTGCGCTTCCCTCGCGAAAGACGCGCCCGGCACGATCGCGGCGATCAACCGGGGCGATGCGCCCTACAAGGACGCCGCCAACCCCACGCTGTACGTCTTCGTCTACGATCCCGAGGTGCGAATGGTGGCGCATCCGCGCGCCGAGCTGGTCGGGCAATCCTTCCAGGGCAAGCCGGATGTGAAGGGGAAACTGTTTCGCGACGAGATCGTGGAGCGCGCGATGAAAGACGGTACTGGCTGGGTGTTCTACCTGTACCAGAAGCCTGGCGGGACCGGTGTCTTTCCTAAGATGACCTTCTTCACCCGCGTCGTGGGTGGAGACGGCAAGCCGTACGTTGTCTGCGCCGGAAAGTACAAATCCTAGACCCACGGTTATGCGCTGTCCCCATTCTGGCTCGGGGTGGCGGATCACGGTTTGGTAAAACGGCCAGGAACGGTGAAGTTCGACTCGCGGCGTGCGCCAATCCGGCCATCGGTGGCGGCGCTGCGATCCGCCCCGAGGCCTACCCGCCCCGGTGCCCCATCGGCGTCCTACCCGGACTCCGCCCTAACACCGTTCTCCCGTGGAAACGTTTCATCCTGCCCGATTCCTGTCCGGCCTCGCGGGGCTGTTACTCTTCGTTTCAACCAGTCGCGCCCTCGACCAGAATGGCGACGGCTACGACGACCTCTGGGCGCTCGCGCATAGTGCCGCCGCGCTCGCGCCCGCGGCCGATGCCGACGGCGATGGCCGCACCAACGCCGCCGAGGCCGTTGCGGGCACCGACCCGCGCGATGCGGGATCCTTTGTTCGGGTGCAGGATGTGACGTTTCTCGGGCCGAAGTCGGTGCGGCTGCGCTGGGCGAGCGTGCCCGGCAAACGCTACCGCGTGCAGGCTTCGCCGGATCTCGCGACCTGGCAGCCGATCGGCGCGGAGCGGATCGCGACCGGCCCGCAGAGCGAGCTGACCTTGGCGACCGATGCGCCGCTGGTTGGCACGGGCATCGCGCTCTCGCGCTGGACCGGGATCACCAGCGGCGGGCTCACGGCCGTGCGTTCACGGGTGACGAACAACACCCCGCCGACCTCTACCGCGACGCTGGGCGCGCTCACGGTGCCGCCGACCGAGCCCGATCTCGATGCCTACGGGCAATGGCTGCGCGGCTGGATCGTGCCGCCCGCCGATGCAGCGTACACCTTCTGGATCGCCAGCGACGATCAGAGCGAACTCTGGCTCTCGACCGACCAAGACCCCGCCAACCGCCAACGCATCGCGCGGGTCACCGGCTGGACAAACCCCGAGGAGTGGGACCGCGACGCCGCACAACGCTCGGCCCCGATCACGCTCCAGGCGGGCCGCGCCTACTACTTCGAGGCCCTGCATTTCGAGGGCGGGGGCGGAGATCATCTCGCCGTGGCGTGGAGCGGCTCGGCTGTCGGCGGCGACACGCCGGTCGTGATCGGAAGCCAATACCTTTCGGCCACCGGCACGGTGCTCGACCAACTCGGCACCGCGCGGCTGTTCTTCCGGTTGCAGGTGGACGATGTGGACAGCGATGCCGATGGCCTGACCGATTACGACGAGCGGATCATCGGGTATGACCCAACCAACCCCACCACGACGCCGCGCGTCCCCGATCTGTCGGCGGCGCTCGCGGCTCTGGCGAGCCGCAGCGCCGTGACGATCGGCACAAGCCAGCCGCGCGCCTACGAGGCGGGGGCGCTGCCGGCGCAGATCAAGGTGTTCCGCTCCGGTGGTTTCTCGCCCTTGAATGTCCGCTACACCGTGTCCGGCACCGCGACGAGTGGCAGCGACTTTGTGCCGTTGAACGGCGCGGTCGCAGTGCCCGTCGGCGCCCGGAGCGCGACGATCGACATCGCGCCGTTGCTCGATGCGCTGTTGGAGCCGCCCGAGACGGTGATCCTCACGTTGCAGGCCGATGCGGCCTACGATCTCGGCGCGCCGGCCCAAGTGACCGCGACGATCGACGACGCGCCGGACGTGCTCTACGTCGCCCAGCTTCGGGCTCCGGCCGATCTGCGGTCGGGCGGGTACGGGACCGCGGCCGTGCGCACCGCTGGCAACCAGCTGTCGAGCGTGGTGTGGTTGAACTTCGGAAACCTCACCGCGCCGCAGCTCGACACCGAACTCTATGCCTCGGACGACGGCGCGGCCGGACCGGCGGTGCTGACCTTGCCCGCCGGTCAGGTGCCGACGCGCGACTGGCCCGTCGCCGCCGCGGGCGGGCTGACGCGGGCCCAGATTCTCACGGCGCTGAGCGAGGGGCGCCTGTGGGCGCGGGTGCGCTCGACCGCGGCTCCGATCGGCGGCGAGCTGCGCGGGCGACTGGTCGCGGCCCCGGGGTGGCAGGCGATGCCCACGCCTCCGCCGCCATCTCCCGCCCCGGCGACGGCCGCCAACGATGGCGAGGCGGCGCGTTTCCTCATCCAGTCAACCTTCGGCCCCGATGCCGTGTCGATCGCGCGAGTGCGCTCGGTTGGATATGCCGGTTGGATCGCGGAGCAGCAGGCGCTCGCGCCCACGTATCATCTTCCGTACTTCAAGACGCGGGTGGCGGAGCTGATCGCCCGCGACGGCAACGACGGCTACGGCACCCCGCGCCACGAAGGCTGGTGGCAGCACGCGATCACGGCGCCCGACCAGTTGCGGCAGCGCATGGCCCTCGCGTTGAGCGAGATTCTCGTGATCTCGCAGAACAGCGGTCTTGCCGGGGAAAGCGAGGGCGTGACGACCTACTACGACATGCTGCTGCGGCACGCATTCGGCAACTACCGCGCGCTGCTCGAGGAGGTGACGCTCAGCCCGATGATGGGCGACTACCTCAGCATGATCCGCAACCGGAAGCCGGACCCGGTGACCGGTCACGAGCCTGACGAGAACTTCGCCCGCGAGATCATGCAGCTCTTCAGTTTCGGCCTCTCGGAGCTGCATCCTGACGGCACGCTTCGCCTCGGCGCCGACGGCATGCCGATCCCGACCTACACGCAGGCCGACATCGTCGGGCTGGCCCATGTGTTCACTGGTTGGGGACCATTCTACGACCCTGCGAACCCGCCGCGCTGGGGCGGCGACGGCGAGATCGCCGATCCCGAGAGCTGGTTCATCTGGGGCTGGGATCCTCTGCGGCCGATGACACTCTTCGGACCGCAGCACGACCAACAGGCGCGGCGGATCGTGGGCGGAGTGACGGTGCCGGGCAACCTCACCGGCCAGCAGCGCCTCGCGCTCGCGCTCGACACGATCTTCAACCACCCCAGCACGGGGCCGTTCGTGTGCAAGCAGCTCATCCAGCGTTTCGTGACCAGTAACCCGAGTCCGGGGTACGTCCATCGCGTCACCGCGGCGTTCAACAACAACGGCTCTGGCGTGCGGGGCGACCTCGGAGCGGTGGTGCGCGCGATCCTGCTTGATCCCGAGGCGCGTCGCACCGAGCCGCTCGGCGACTACGCGTTCGGAAAACCGATCGAGCCGCTCCTGCGCCAGACGCGCCTCTGGCGGGCGTTCCCGCCGCCGCCGGCCACGCGGCCGTATCCCGGCGACCCGCGTTTCTTCGTGCACTACGTGTGGGAGATGGAGGAACAGTGGCCGCTGATGGCGCCCTCGGTGTTCAACTTCTTCCGCCCAAGCTTCTCGCAACCCGGCCTGATCGCCGCCGCGGGACTGTACTCGCCCGAGTTCCAGATCCTCTCCGAGACGACCTCGATCTATCAGGCGAACCGGCATTACACCGCGCTCAACTGGGGCATCTGGTCGAACGAGCCCGCGGGCACTGGGACCTCGCTCAACTTCGATCTTTCCGCACCCCAGTCGTTGCTCGCCACCCCGGGGCAGACCCACGCGCAGCGTCAGGCCGCACTGCTCGACTACCTCAACGTCCGCCTGCTCGGCGGCACGATGTCGCCGTTCCTGCGGGCGCAGGTCCAGGGTGCGTTCGACGCGTTGCCGAGTTGGTATGGGCATGATCCTGACGACGAGCTTCAGCGCGTCCGCCTCGCCGTCTACCTCGTGGCGGTCTCGCCCGAGTTCGCCACCCAACGCTGAACCATCCACCGAGCGATCTCGCTTTCTCCCTCCATGAACAAGATCTCCCGTCGGCGCTTCCTCGGCCAGGCCACTTGCGCCGGTTTCAGTCTCACCGGTTTGCTGTCGACCGTCGGTACGCTCCGGCTGCTCAGCGCCTCGCTCTCCGCGCAGGGGCTGCCGCCGGGCGACGATTTCAAGGCCATCGTCTGCCTCTTCCTCTACGGTGGCAACGACGGTAACAACCTCGTCATCCCGACCGACACTGCCGGTTACGGTGCCTATGTGCGGGACCGCGGCATCCTCGCGCTCCCGCGCACCGGCTTGCACAACCTCGTGCTGCCTTCCGGCGACGGGCGGCAGTTCGGGCTCCATCCCTCGATGCCGCGGCTGGCCGGCCTCTTCAACGCCGGCAACGCCGCGGTGGTCTGCAACGTCGGCACGCTCGTCGCTCCGATCACCAAGGCCGAGTACGTGAACGGCGGCGCCGCCGTGCCGCCGTATCTGTTCTCCCACAGCGACCAGCAGGTGCAGTGGCAGACCTCGGTGCCCGACACGCCGCGCAAGGTCGGGTGGGGTGGCCGTCTCGCGGACCTGCTCCAGTCGCTCAACGGCGGTTCGCAGATCTCGATGAACATCTCGCTCGCCGGTTCGAACTACTTCCAGGTTGGCGAGCAGGTCTTCCAGTACCACGTGTCCAACGAGGGCAGCATCGGCCTCACGCAGTACGACGCCGGTTGGTCGCCCGTCCAGGAACAGTACGCCGCGTTCCGCAACGTGATCGGGCACAGCTACGGCCACGTTTTCGAGCAGGAGTACGCCAACGTGCTCGGTCGGGCGGTGAACAACGACGCTCTGCTCAAGACCGTGCTCGCCAACGTGCCCGACTATGCGAACCACTTCACCGCCTCGACCACCGACGGCGAGCTCACCGACATTGCGGCGCAGTTGCGCATGATTCTGCGCCTGATCGCCGCGCGCTCTTCGCTCGGCATGCGTCGCCAGATCTACTTCGCCGCGCTCGGTGGCTTCGACACCCACGACGACCAGATCGACGGCCAAGGTGCGCTCCTGCGTGTGCTCGACAATGCGGTCGCCGACTTCCAAGGCGCCACTGCCGCGCTCGGCTTCGCCAACGATGTGACGCTCTTCACCGCTTCCGACTTCAACCGCACCTACAACAGCAACGGCAAGGGCTCCGACCATGCGTGGGGCAACCATCACTTCGTCGTCGGCGGCGCGGTGCGCGGCGGCCGGCTCTACGGCTCGATGCCCGTGCTCGAGATCAGCGGCCCCAACGATACCGGCGACCGCGGCGCATGGATCCCGACGATCTCGACCGACGAATACTCGGCTACGTTGGCGAAATGGTTCGGCGTTGCACCGGCCCAGATGAACCTTGTGCTGCCCAACATCGGCCGGTTCGCGCAGCCCGACCTTGGGTTCATGCGGTGAAACGAACCTCCCCAAGCTCCGCTCTCGTTGTGGCGGCCGCACTTGCCGTCGCCCTCGGTGCGGCGTGGTGGTTCGGCCGGCGGGCGCCGAAGGAGCCCTTGCTCCCCCCGTCGGCTGCGGCGCGGCCCGTCGGCCCGCTACCTGGCCAGCCGGCGGGTCCGGTGCCCGTCGTGTTGGCAACCGCGCTGCGCCCGCCGATTGCCGACCGCCTCGGTCACCCGGGAACCGATCCCGCCCGCGAGCCCGAAGTCGTGCTGGAGGTGCTCGACGCCTACCGGCGCGCCCTTGGCGGCTATCCGGCCGGCGCGGACAACCGCCAGATCGTGCGGGCGCTGCTCGGGGCCAACGCGCACCGGCTTCCGTTTTTGCCTCGCGACCATGCTCGGCTAAGCTCGGGCGGCGAGTTGCTCGACGCGTGGGGCCGACCGTTCTTCTTTCATCTGATCGCACGTGACCGTGTGGAGGTGCGGAGTGCCGGACCCGACCGCGAGTTTTACACCGCCGACGATCTCCTGGCCGG
>JAEXPQ010000154.1 GCA_023446735.1 Verrucomicrobiota bacterium | reverse complement strand
ACGCCCTGCAGCTCGTACGGTTCCGCCAGCACCACGCGTTGGCCCGGCCGGAGGTTCAGTCCGAACCGCACAATTACATCGGCGCAGCGCCGCAGCTGTTCATCGAAGCCGGGAAACACGCCGCGATTCCATCTCCCGCGGGCGCCAGCCACAAAGCCATTCTTCGCCTCTGCCGCCCCGCCGTCCCCTTTCCCGGGATGCCCCGGCGCCGCGGCGCTTCCGGGGGCACGAACCGCCATTCCTGCACTTGCTCCCGCGCAAGCTCCTGCTCCTTCATGGCCGCTTCCGCATGAAGATCCTACTCGTCGTCGCCCATCCGAATCCCGCCAGCTTCAACCACGCGCTCGCCGCCGCGGCCACCGAGTCGCTCCGCACGCTCGGCCACGAGGTGATCGTGCAGGATCTGCACGCCGACGGCTTCGATCCGGTCACGCCCGCCGCCGAGTTTCCCAAAAACGCCCCGCTCCCGCCCGACATCGCGCGTCGCTGCGCCGAGCTCGCCAGCGCCGACGGGCTGATCGTCGTGCACCCGAACTGGTGGGGCCAGCCGCCCGCCATCCTCAAGGGCTGGCTCGACCGCGTGGTGCGCAACGGCGTCGCCTACGAGTTCCGCGTCGGCCCCAACGGCAAGCCCGGCCCGGTGCCGCTGCACAAGCTCCGCGCCGCCCTCGTGCTCAACACCGGCAACACGCCCATGGAAGCCGAGCTCGCGCTCTACGGCGACCCGCTCGACAACCTCTGGAGACGCTGCGTCGGCGGCATGTGCGGCATCCCGCGCACCGAGCGCCTCTACTTCACCTCCGTGATCGTCAGCACCCCCGAGCAGCGCGCCGCCTGGCTGGCCGAGACGAGAGCCAAGGCCGCGGAGCTGTTCCCGCGCGGCTAGATTCGCGAGCGGCTCGGCTCGTTCGGGCACGTCTCCCCCACCTGCGCACCTCTTCAACCCGAGAAAGTCCCCATGCCCAGACACGAGCCCCGACGCACAGTCCACCTCGGAGTGATTGCACTCTTGATCCTCGGATTACTGGGGGCGACCGGATGCGGGCGAGCGGTCACACGAGAGTCGTTCTCTGACGCGCGAAAAGGCTTCCAGACCAGACTACTCCGCCATGAACGCATCGGCGAGCCCGCGGAAACGCCGCCGCCGGAGACCCTCCTGTTGGTCTCCTATCCTGCACCGTTGGGGACGAACCGCGCCTATGTCAGCCCGCGCCCAGTAACGCCGGCAAAGCTTCCGGCGGTCATCTGGCTTGTCGGAGGATTCAGCAACAGCATCGGCGACATCGCATGGACGCCGGGGCCACGCCAGAACGACCAATCGGCCTCCGCCTTCCGTAGCCAACCGATCGTCATGCTGTATCCTTCACTCCGCGGCGGAAACGACAACCCAGGATCCATCGAAACCTTCGCCGGAGAGATCGACGATGTCCTCGCGGCGACCCGGTACCTTACCTCTCTCGACTACGTGGATCCCACCCGCATCTACCTCGGCGGGCACAGCACGGGTGGCACACTGGCGCTGCTCGTCGCGGCCGCGGGCGGCGACCGTTACCGCGCCGTCTTCGCCCTCGGCCCGGTAGACGACGTCGCCGGCTACGGCGCGGATGTGCTCCCGTTCGATCTCACCACACAGAAAGAGCTCGAACTGCGCGCCCCCAAACGATGGCTGCAGGACATCCGGTGCCCCACCTTTGTCTTTGAAGGGACGGTGCAACCAAGCAACATCGGCTCGCTGCGCGCTCTGGCGAGAGTCTCCACCAACCCGAACATCCATTTCACTCCGACCGAGAGCGGCACCCACTTCAGCATCATCGCGCCACTGGTCGAGGAACTCGCGGCGAGTATTGTCGCCGATACCGCGCAAGCGTCCGCCTTCCAGCTCAGATCGCGAGACGCCAGCAAATAGCCTACGCGTCCCCGCCCGGCGGCCGCGCCCGATACCGGTAGTACGCGGCGCAGGCGCCTTCGGTGGAGACCATCGGGGCGCCGAGCGGGTGTTCGGGCGTGCAACGCACGCCGAAGGCCGGGCACTCGTGCGGCTTGCGGTTGCCGCGCAGGATCGCGCCGCTGATGCACTCGTTCGACTCGTGCCCGCCCGCGCCGCGCAGGTCGAACTTCGCCACGGCGTCGAACGCCCGCAACTCCGGGCGCAGCGCGTAACCACTCTGCGGAATCAGACCGAGCCCGCGCCACTCGCGGTCGGAGACTTCGAACACCGCGCGCATCGTCTCCTGCGCGCGCAGGTTGCCCTCCGGGCGGACTGCCCGTGCGTAGGCGTTGGCGACATCGGGGCGGCCGTCCTCGAGCAGCTCCACGCAACGCAGCACGCCGTGCAGGATGTCGACCGGCTCGAAGCCGGTCACGACCAGCGGCGTGCGGAAACGCTCGGCGAGCGGCCCATACTCTGCGGTGCCCATCACCGCGCATACGTGGCCGGCGGCGAGGAAGCCCTGCACGCGGTTATCGGGCGCCGAGAGGATCGCCGCGATCGCTGGCGGCACGAGCACGTGCGAGACAAGAAGCGAAAAGTTGGGCAGCCCGAGCTGCCGCGCCTGCAACACGGCAAGCGCGTTGGCCGGAGCGGTCGTCTCGAAGCCGACGGCGAAGAACACCACCTCGCGCGCCGGGTTCTGCCGCGCGAGAGCCACGGCATCGAGTGGCGAATACACCATGCGCACATCGCCGCCGCGCGCCTTCGCGGTGAGCAGGTCGATGCCGGAGCCGGGCACGCGCAGCATGTCGCCGAACGAGCACAGGATCACCTCGCGTCGCGCCGCGAGCGCGACCGCGGCGTCGATCAGCGCCACCGGTGTCACGCACACCGGGCAGCCCGGGCCGTGCACCAGCGTGATCGTGCGCGGCAGCAATTCATCGAGGCCGAACTTCACGATGCTGTGCGTCTGCCCGCCGCAGATCTCCATGATCGTCCACGGCCGAGTGGCGCGCCGCGCAATCGCATCCGCCAGCTGCCGCGCCGCCGCGGCATCGCGATACTCGTCAACGTACTTCATCGAAGCCCTCCAAAACAGAGACGGACGGCAGAAGGTAACGAAGAGCACGAAGCCGGAAGGAGCGGTGCGGAATTCCGAACGGTGGGTCGGGCTTTATGCCCGACAGTTCGACCCACGTCCAGATGGCGGGCGTCAAGCCCGTCCCACCCTCCGAACCGCTTCGCGCCAGAATCTCCGGTCTTCATCGCTTCTTCGTTCCCTTCGTTACCTTCTGTCGCCTTCCGAGTCCGGTTTCTGGTCCGGCCCGAGCTCCTCAAGCTCGCCCATCTCCTTCAGGTAACCGAAGATCTGTTTCGCCTCCGCCTCGTCGACGACACTCAACGCCATGCCCACGTGCACGAGCACGTAGTCGCCGGGCTTCGCCTCGGCGACACACGAGAGGTTCACCTGTTTGACGACGCCGCCGAAGCTCACGCGGCCAAGGCGGAACAGCGGGTCGTCGCCTTCGATGCTCAGAATCTGTCCGGGAACGGCGAGGCACATGGGAAATGATTCGGTTGGAAGCGTTCAGCAGATCCGCGGCAGTTGCTCGCCGCTGAGCCGGTCGAGGATGCGCTCCGCGCCGATCGTACTGCGCAGGATCGTCCGCCCGCGCGGCGCGGCGCGAAACTCGCCGATCACAGCCGGTGGCCCGCCGGGCGCAGTGCGACCGAGAATCTCCAACGCGCGCGCCCTCTCCGCCGCGGGCACGATGGCGACGAAGCGGCCCTCGTTGGCCACGTACGCCGCCTCGAGCCCGAGGATCTCGCACGCGCCGCGCACCGGCTCGCTCACCGGGATCGCCGCCTCGTCGAGGTACGCCGCATGGCCCGCCGTTTCCGCGATCTCGATCACCGCGGTCGCCAGCCCGCCGCGCGTGAGATCGCGCAGGCAGTGCACCTCAACGCCCGCCGCCAGCAACGCCTCCACCGCCGGCCAGAGCAGCGCCGAGTCGCTCTCGATCGGCGACTCGAACGCGAGCCCTTCGCGCTCGGCGAGGATCGCCATGCCGTGCCGGCCGATGTCGCCGCTGAGCAGGATCACGTCGCCCGCGCGCACCGCGGCCGGCGCGATCGGCGTCCGACTTTCCACCACGCCGATGCCGGCGGTGTTCACGTAGAGTCCGTCGCCCTTGCCGCGCTCCACGACCTTCGTGTCGCCGGTGACAATCTGGATTCCCGCCGCGCGCGCCGCCGCCGCCATCGAGCCGACCACGCGCTCCAGCGTCGCGAGCGGCAACCCCTCCTCGAGCACGAAGCCGACGCTCAGCCAGCGCGGCCGCGCGCCACACATCGCGAGATCGTTGGCCGTGCCATGCACCGCCAGCGCGCCAATGTCGCCGCCACGGAAGAAGAGCGGACTCACCACGTGGGAGTCGGTCGTGAACGCGAGCGCCGCACCCGCCGGCGGCGTGAACACCGCGCCGTCGTGCCGCGCTCCAAGCGCCCCGCCGCCGAAGGCCGGGAGAAAGATCCGGTCGATCAGGTCCTGCGTGAACCGTCCGCCACCACCGTGGGCCACCTGGACCTCCTGCGGCCGCCCGAGCTGGACCGGGCACGAAAACGCGGACGCACCGGAGCCGGGCGGATTCGAGGGTTCGGGGAGCACGGCGGAAGGGTTGCGCAAGTTTCCCGTATCCTCAAGCGCGAGGCGAAGTTCGCGGCGGATCAGAGACCGACCAACTCCCGCACTCGCGCCTTGGCCTGCGGCATCGCCGCGGCGACAGCCGGAGAGAGTTCCAGGCACATCGGCTCGAGTGTCTCCACCGCGATGGTCACCACCTGCACCTCGCCCCACCCGCCCAGCAGGGCCGCGGCGGAAAGCAGATCACGCAGTCCGATGTCGTGCGCCCCGAGCGCGGGCGGACATTCCAGCGGCGTGGCGGCGCGGAAACTGCGCACCGTGCCCGCCGGCGAACCATCGCGGGTGGCGTCGACGAGAATCACCCGCGGGTGCTGCTGCAGGTGCTCCAGCAGGTGGAAGCCACCCGTGCCGCCATCGAGCACGGTGACGTGCGGCGGCCAGTCTTCCGCCGCCAACTCCCGGGCGACATGCACGCCGACGCCTTCGTCGCCGACCAGGAGGTTGCCAACCCCGAGGATGAGGGTCGGCGGCGGCGCAGGCTGCCCAGACGGCTCAGGCGCGACCATCGGCTACGACTTCCCCTCCGGTTCGCGTTTCTTCGCGGCGGAGAACCACGATTTCCCGTCTGCCGGTCGCGCGTGCTCGTCGACGTGCGTCCCGACGAACTTCCAGCCGCCGACCATCGACGACATCACGCCGTGTCCCTCGACGTAGTCGTGGTAGAACACGAGATACACATGGACGAGCGTGAAGATCATGAAGAACCAGGTCGCCGCGTAGTGCCACTGCCGCAAGCCGTACTCGCCGCCGAAGAGCGGCGTGGCCCACGCGAAGAGCTGCGGGAACCACGACTGGCTCATCGGCGCGTACATCGCGAAGCCGCTGACGACCTGGAAGAGGAAGACCAGGAACATCGCGAAGTAGGTAAAGTACGCGAGGGCGTTGTGCCCCGCGGCGTGCACGGCTTCGCGGCGCGACTGGAAGATGTCGACCCGCAGCACCGCGAGCACCTCGCGGAACTGCGCCCGGCGCCACGGCAGGAAGTTCTTCCAGTCGGCGTAGCGGTTGCCGACGAAGCCCCAGTAGATCCGCACCGCGAAGTTGAAGAGGAACACGTACGCGGTGACGAAGTGGATAAAGCGGTTCACGCCGAACCAGTAGCTGAACGACGCCTCCGCCGCGCGGGTGAACGCCGGCGGGTGCGCGATGAGCAGGCCGGTAACCGCCAGTACGAGGATACAAAGCGCGTTGATCCAATGGTAGAAACGCACCGGCAGCTCCCAGACATAGACGCGTTTGAACGCGCGCGGATGGATCTCGGTGCTCATGGCGTCACCCCCCCCCGCCTCCGGTCGGCGTCGCCTCGGCCACGGCGAGCGGTTCGCCGCGGTCGTCGTAGAGATGGACGGCGCAGGCAAGGCACGGGTCGAACGAGTGGATCGTGCGCAGGATCTCCAGCGGCTGGTGCGGGTCGTGCACCGGCGTGCCGATGAGCGACGCCTCGTACGGCGAGCGCTGTCCCTGCGAGTCCCGCGGCGAGCCGTTCCAGGTGGTCGGCACGACCAGCTGGTAGTTCTCGATCCGCTGGTCCTTGATGACCAGCCAATGGGCCAACGCGCCGCGCGGGGCCTCGGTCGCACCCACGCCGCGGGCGGTGGCCGGCCAGGTCGCCGGCTCCCAGCGCTCCTTCGTGAAGGTGCGGCTGTCGCCGTTGCGGATGTTGGCGATCAGTTGCTGGTAGAACTCCAGCGCCCAGCGCGCGACCAGCCGCGTCTCGATGCCGCGCGCCGCGGTGCGGCCGAGGGTCGAGAACAGCACCGCCGGCGGCGCCTTGAGCGCGCCGAGGGTGGCGGTGACGGCGTCCTTGATCTCGGCGTTGCCCGCGGCGTAGCCGACGAGCAGGCGCGCGAGCGGACCGACCTCCATGGGCCGGCCCTTCCAGCGCGGGGTCTTGATCCAGGAGTATTTGCCGTCGACGGCGAGGTGTTCGTAGGGCGGCTTCGGACCGGTGTAGTTGAACTCCGTCTCACCCTCCCAGGGATTGAGCCCCTTCGCGTCGCCGCCCTCGTAGCGGTACCAGGAGTGGCCGACCTCCTCGCGCACGCCGTCGGGATCGTGGGGATCGACCGGGTGGATCCGCGAGAGGTCGCGGTCGAGGACGGCGCCGCGCGGGAACTTGTATCGCGCGATGTCGGCCAGGCCGTTGGTCGGCAGGTCGCCGTAGCACAGGTAGTTGGAGACGCCGCCGCCGATCTCGGTCCAATCGAGGTAGTACGGCGCCACGGCGAGCAGGTCCGGGAGATAGACCTGTTCGACGAAGCGCTGCCCCTCCTCGAGCAGCCGGCCGACGAAGGCGAGGCGCTCGGCGTTGAGGGCGTTGGCCTCGTCGATGTTGATCGAACAGGGCACGCCGCCGACGAGGTAGTTGGGATGCGGGTTCTTGCCGCCGAAGATCGTGTGGACCTTCACGATCTCCTTCTGCCACTCCAGCGCCTCGAGGTAGTGCGCCACGCCGATGAGGTTCACCGCCGGCGGGAGCTTGTAGGCGGGGTGTCCCCAGTAGGCGTTGGCGAAGATGCCGAGCTGGCCGCTCTCGACAAAGCCGGTGAGCCGTTTCTGCAGATCGCGGAAATAGCCCGCCGAGCTCTTCGGCCACGCCGAGATACTCTGCGCAAGCCGCGAGGTCTCCTCGGGATCGGCCTTCAACGCGCTCACGAGGTCCACCCAGTCGAGCGCGTGCAGGTGGTAGAAATGCACCACGTGGTCCTGCAGGTAGAGCGCGCAGAACATCAGGTTGCGGATCAGCTCGGCGTTGGGCGGCACGGCAATGTCCAGCGCATCCTCGACCGAGCGGACCGAGGCGAGCGCGTGCACCGTGGTGCACACGCCGCAGACGCGCTCGGCGAAGGCCCACGCATCGCGCGGATCGCGGCCCTTCAGGATCTTCTCGATACCGCGCACCATGGTGCCGGCGCTCCACGCATCGACGATGCGGCCGTCCTTGACCTCGGCCTCGATGCGCAGGTGTCCCTCGATGCGGGTGATGGGATCGACAACAACTCGGGTACTCATGACGGGTCAGGTTCGGGGTTGCTCGGGGGAGGCGGAGGAGGCCGCGGCGTCGTCGGCCTTTTCGCCGGGATGCGGCCCGATCTCGTCGTGTTTTCGGATGTTGGTCATCACCGCGTGCGCCGCCGCGCCGGCCACTGCCGCCGCGCCGACCGCCAGGCCGATCTTGTCGGCCGTCATCTCGATGCCGAAGCCCGGGAAGCTCGCGAGCCGCCCGTAGAACGGGCTCGCGTCCCAGAACCCGGCCTCCGAGCAGCCGATACACGGGTGGCCCGACTGGATCGGATAGCTCACGCCGTTGTTCCAGCGCATCACGCCGCAGGCGTTGTAGGTTGTCGGGCCGCGGCACCCCATCTTGTAGAGGCAATAGCCGCGGCGCGCGTTCTCGTCGTCGAATGTCTCCACGAACAGCCCCGCGTCGTAGTACGGCCGGCGGTAGCAGGTGTCGTGGACACGCCGCGAGTAGAACGCCATCGGCCGCCCGAGGGCGTCGAGCTGCGGGATGCGGTCGAAGGCCAGCAGATGCACGATCACGCCGGCCATCACCTCGGCGATCGGCGGGCAGCCCTGGACGTTGATGACCGGCTTGCCGGCGATCACCTGGCGGATCGGCACGGCTTCGGTGGGGTTGGGCCGCGCCGCCTGCACGCAGCCGGCGCTGGCGCAGTTGCCCCACGCGATCACGGCCTTCGCCCCGGCCGCGGCCTCCTCGACGATGTCCTTCATCGTCCGCCCGCCCACGCAGCAATAGACGCCGTCCGCCCCGAGCGGCACCGAGCCCTCGATCATGAGGAGATAGTTGCCGGGGTTCTCCCGCATCGTCTTCGCCTTGCACTCCTCGGCTTGATGCCCGGCGGCGGCCTGCAACGTCTCCGAATAATCGAGCGAGACCTTGTCGAGGATGATGTCCGCGACGATCGGATGCGCCGAGCGGATGAAGGACTCGCTGCAGCAGGTGCACTCCTGCCCGTGCAACCAGATGACCGGCAGGCGGCGCTTCGTCTCGAGCGCCTCCACCACCGCCGCCACCCCCGAGCTTTCGAGCCCGAGCATTGCGCCCATCCACGTGCAGAACTTCAGGAAATCACGCCGGCTCACGCCGTGCGCACGCATTTCTTCCCAGAGCGTGGGGCCTCCGGTCTGGGGCGGAGGAGGCAGGACATTCATGGCGACGCAGCTGCTGGCCTGGACGGGGCATGCGCCGCTGGTGGCCGGACGGCGGCACACGAGGGGGTTGATGAGGCGATACGGTGTCCACGGTTGCCGTTTTGTCGAACGCCGCGGCCCGCGATGTCCTCCGTCCGGTTGGACAACCGCGTGGTCTTCGGCATCCTGCCAGGACCCATGCACGAACTGGCGATCGCGCAGTCGGCCCTCCAACAGGTGCTCCGCGAGGCGGAGCGCGCCGGCGCTAGCCGTGTCACCCGCATCGTCCTGCGCATCGGCGCGCTGTCCGGGGTCGAAACCGAGGCGCTGCGCTGCGCCTTCGACGCCCTCCTGCCCACCAGCCCGGCCGCGGGCGCCCGACTGGAACTCCAGGCCGTCGCCGCCCTCGCCCGTTGCCGCGGTTGCGGGCACGACTTCGAACCCGTCACCGGCACACTCTTCGAGTGCCCCCGCTGCCGCGCGTTCGGCGCCGAGCTCCGCCAAGGTCGCGAAATGGACCTGGTCAGCATCGACTGCACCTAGCCTCTCAATGAGCACCCCCAACCCGCCCCCGCCCCCCGCAACGCCGGCCGACGACATCGTGATCGTCGATGTGCGCGATCCGGCCGACACCCTGCCCACGCCCCCCGGCGACACGCTGCCGGGCACGCGCACGATCACGCTCGAAACCCGCCTGCTCGACGACAACGACCGCCGCGCCGCCGCCAACCGCGCCGCCTTCGCCGCGCGCGGCCTGCGCGCGCTCAACTTCGTCTCCTCCCCCGGCGCCGGGAAGACCACCCTGCTCGGCCGCACGCTCGACGCCCTCACGCCCGCACTTCGCTGCGCCGTGCTCGTCGGCGCCCTCGAGACCGCCAACGACGCCCGCCGCCTCCGCCGCCCCGGCGTGCCCGTCGCGCAGATCACCACCGGCGGTTGCTGCCACCTCGACGCCTCCATGATCGCCCGGGCCAGCGCCGCGCTCCCGCTCGACGGCGCCCAACTCCTCTTCATCGAGAACGTTGGCACCCTCGTCTGCCCCGCCTCGTTCGACCTTGGCGAAAACCGCCGTATCACCCTCGTCTCCTGCACCGAGGGCGAGGACAAGCCGCTCAAGTACCCGCCCATGTTCAGCAGTGCCCACGCCGTTGTCCTCACCAAGATCGACGTCGCCGACGCCGTCGGCTTCGACCGCGCCCAAGCCCGCGAGGCCATCCGCCGCGCCGCCCCACAAGCCACCGTCTTCGAACTCTCCGCCAAAACCGGCGAAGGCATGGACGACTGGCTCGATTACCTCCGCGCGCTGACCTGACGTCGTTCGCCTCGCTTGCGGTAGGGTCGCCGCTTGCCGGCGGACCGATCCCTCGTCGCCAAACACCCAAGTCACCGCACTTTCCTGGCTCCAGGCCCGGCGCCTCCCCGTGCCCGACCACCTGATCACGATCTCCGGCACCGTCCAAGGCGTCGGCTTCCGCCCCTTCGTCGCGCACACCGCCGCGCGGTTGGGCGTGCGCGGCTGGGTGCGCAACGACCTCCGCGGCGTCGAACTCCGCGCCCTCGCCCCAGCCGACGCCCTCGCGGCCTTCGCCCACGCGCTTCGCCACGAGGCGCCGCCCGCCGCCACCATCACCGGGTTTTCGGTACGCCCCATCGACGGCGGCGCGAACCCTCTCCCGCCGCCGGGCGAAACGTTCGCGATTCTGCCCAGCACCGACTCCGCCGCCGAGTCCGCCGGCGCCGTCACCGTCGCCGCCACGCCCGATCTCGCGCTCTGCCCCGACTGCCGTTGCGAACTGCTCGATCGGGCCGACCGCCGCCACGGCTACCCGTTCATCAACTGCACCAACTGCGGCCCGCGCTACTCCATCCTCCTCGAGCTGCCCTACGACCGCCCGCACACCACGATGCGCGCCTTCACGATGTGTCCGTCGTGTGGGCACGAGTACCACAACCCCGCCGACCGTCGCTTCCACGCCCAGCCCAACGCCTGTCCCGCCTGCGGCCCGCAGCTTGCGCTGCTCGCCGATTCCGGCAACGCGATGGCGACCCACGCCGCCGCCCTCGACTCCGCCGCCACCGCGCTCCTCGCCGGCCAAATCGTCGCGGTGAAAGGCATCGGCGGCTTCCACCTGCTGGTCGACGCCGCCAACGCCACCGCCGTCGCCGAGCTGCGCCGCCGCAAGCACCGCGCCGAGAAACCCTTCGCGGTGATGTTCCCCTCGCTCGACTCGCTGCACCAGCACGCCGAGACCAACCCCGCCGACGAAGCCCTGCTCGCCAGCCCCGCCGCGCCGATCGTCCTCCTGCGTCGCCGCGCCGACTCCTCGCTCTCGCCAGCCGTCGCGCCCGGCAACCCGTTCCTCGGCGCGCTCCTGCCCTACTCGCCGTTGCACCTGCTGCTGCTCCAACGCGTCGGCCGCCCTGTCGTCGCCACCAGCGCCAACCTCTCCGAGGAGCCGCTCTGCATCGACAACACCGAGGACCTCTCGCGCCTCCGCGGCATCGCCGACCTCTTCCTCGTCCACGACCGCCCCATCGCGCACCCGGTCGATGACTCCGTCGTTCGCCCCGCGCTCGACGGTCCGCCGATCATCCTCCGCCGCGCCCGCGGCTACGCCCCGACCACGTTGCCGCTGCCGCCCGTCGCGGCCGACGGCGAGCCGCTGCTCTGCCTCGGCGGGCACATGAAAAACACCGTCGCGCTCGCCCACGGCGGCTCGGTCGTGCTCGGCCCGCACATCGGCGATCTGGCGACGCTCGCCTCGCAGCAGGCCTTCCAGCGCCAGATCGACTGGTTCGTCTCACTCCTCCACGTCCACCCCGGCCGCATCGTCTGCGACGCCCACCCCGACTACGACTCGACCCGCTACGCCCGCGCCTCCGGCCTGCCCGTCACCACCGTCCAACACCACCTCGCCCACGTCTGCGCCTGCCTGCTCGATCACCCCGACGCCGTCGCCACCGGCAGCTCTATTCTAGGCGTCTCCTGGGACGGCACCGGCTACGGCAGCGACGGCACGATCTGGGGCGGCGAGTTCATCGCCGTCGACCTCGCCGCGCGCACCGCCCGCCGCGTCGCCCACCTGCGCCCCTTCCGCCTGCCCGGCGGCGAAGCGGCCGTCCGCGACCCACGCCGCAGCGCACTCGGCCTGCTCCACGAGCTCCACGGCAACGACCGCGAAGCCCTGCACCGCGCCGCCGCCGCGCTCGGCTTCACTCCCGGCGAAACCGACACGCTCCTCACGCTCCTCGCCCGCGGCACCCAGGCGCCGGTGACGACCAGCGCCGGCCGCCTCTTCGACGGCGTCGCCGCCCTCCTCGGCCTCGCCGCGCGCAACGCCTTCGAGGGCCAGGCCGCCATGCAGCTCGAGTTCGCCGCCGAGCGCGCATTCTCCGATCCGGCCGCCCTGCCCTTCGCGCTCGCGACCGACACCGCCACCGGCCGGCTCATCCTCGACTGGCGCCCCGCCCTCGCCTCGCTCCTCGCTCACCGCGCCAAGACCGACGCCGCCACGCTCGCCGCCCGGTTTCACCACGGCCTCGCCGCCGCCATCGCCGCGGTCGCGCGGCACACCGGCCTCCCCGCCGTCGCGCTGACCGGCGGCTGTTTCCAGAACCGCCTCCTGCTCGCCGCCGCGCAGCGTCGCCTCGCCGCCGCCGGCCACACCGTGCTGCGCCACCGCGACCTCCCGCCCAACGACGGCAACCTCGCCGCCGGCCAGGCCCTCGCCGCCCGCCTGGGCATCACCGCTGTCGAGTGACACCGCCACCGCTTCCGCCGACCTTTCGTTTCGCCCCATCGCTCCGCCACCTCAAGAATCCCCGCCATGTCGCCCCGTCTCGTTGCCCTCACCCTGCTCCTCGCCGTGTCGCCATTCGCCCGCGCCCAACCGACGGCGGACGCCATCGACCTCTTCGCGGCCGAGGACTTCGCCGGCTGGACCGTCGTGGCTGCCACACCGGTCGATCTTCGGAGTATCTGTTCCCGCACTCCGGAAGGGAGTCTCTCGTTCTCGGGCACGCCCACCGGCTACCTCCAGACGGAGGCGACCCACGAGAACTTCATCCTACGCCTCGACTACCGCTGGCCCGCCGACGCCGCCCCCAAAAGCAACGGCGGGATCCTGCTCCACATCGTCTCCGGCCCGGTGACGCCCGCAGCGTGGCCCACCTGCATCCAGCTTCAGACCAAGGTGAACAACGCCGGCGACCTGCTCCAGATGTTCGGCTCCACCTTCGCCGAACCCGTCACCAGCCCGGCCAAGGGCAACGTGCCGCCCCTCCGCGCCCGCCAGCAGGAGCCCAGCGAACGCCCTTTCGGCGAGTGGAACCTCGTCGAAGTCGTCTGCCTGCGCGGCACAATCGAGGTGCGGATCAACGGCGTGCTCCAAAACCGCGTGACTCAGGCCGAGCCGCGCGCGGGCCGCATCGGCATCCAGCTGGAGGGCGCGCCCTTCGAGTTGCGTCACGTCCACCTGACGCCGCTCCCGGCCGGCGAGTAGCCGGCGCCTGGCCAGCGGGCACGTTTCCCTCCCCCCGGTTCAACCCGGGCATTTCCCCTAAAATCCACCTCGACTGGTCCGATACAGCAGGCGCCAGGATGGGACCTCTCGCCTCGCTTCAGGCCGGCGGTCGCATCGCCCGTTCTTTCCGCCCCGCGCAATCGCCCATGAAAGAGACGATCTCCGTCAGTCCCGTCACCCGCATCGAAGGCCACCTCGGCGTCAAAATCGAAACCGACAACGGTCGCGTCACCAGCGCGCACGTCGTCGGCGAGATGTTTCGCGGCTTCGAACAGATCCTGCGCGGCCGCGACCCGCTCGACGCCCAGCAGGTCACGCAGCGCATCTGCGGCGTCTGCCCGGTCGAGCACGGCATCGCGTCCGTGCTCGCCCAGGATGCCGCCTACGGCATCACCCCGCCGCCCAACGGCCGCCTCCTGCGCAACCTCGCGCAGGCCGCCAACTTCATCACCTCGCACATCACCCATTTCTACCTGTTGTCGGGGCTGGACTTCGTCGACGTCGCGCAGGTCACCACCTACACCGGCAGCGACCCCGCGCTCGTCGCCCTCCGCGACTGGGCGAAGTCCGAGCTCGCCAACAACACCGTGAGCGCCGGCGGGCCGTTCCTCCCGCAGTTCCCCGCCCAGCTCATCCGCGATCCCGCGCTCAACCTCGGCATCCTCCGCCACTACCTCGAGGCCATCGAGGTGCGGCGCGACGGCCACAAGCTCGGTGCCCTCTTCCTCGGCAAGCTCCCGCACGCCGCCACGCTCATCCCCGGCGGCGTCACCGAGCAGGTTACCGCCATCCAGATCGCCGCCGCCCGCGCGCTGCTCGAGCGTATCCGCCTCTTCATTGAACAGGTCTATCTGCCCGATGTCGTCGCCGTGGCCGGCGCGTTCCCCGCCTATTTCGAGCTCGGCCGCAGCTGCGGCAACTTCCTCGCCTACGACGCCTTCCCCGAAGCCGACACCGGTTCGCCCTTCCTGCCCGGCGGCACGCTCATCGGCGGCCGCCTCGGGCGGGTCGATGCCGCCGCGATCACCGAGGACGTGCGCTATTCGTGGTACTCCTCCGCCTCCGGCCGCCGCCCCACCGAGGGCGACACCGTGCCCGACCCGCACAAGTCCGGCGCCTACTCCTGGCTCAAGGCCCCGCGCTATTCCGGCAAGCCCATGGAGGTCGGCACCCTCCCGCGCCTGCTCGTCGCGTATCACGACGGCCGCAACACCGCCGTGAAGTCCGCGATCGACGGCCTGCTCAAGGCCATCGGCCGCCCCGCCGCCGCGCTCGACTCCGTGCTCGGCCGCCACGCCGCCCGCGCCCTCGAATCGAAGCTCCTCGTCGACCGTTGCGAGGTCTGGCTCGACCAGCTCGTGCCGGGGCAGCCCACCAGCGTCGACTTCAAGATCCCCGCCGCCGCCAGCGGCATGGGCCTCACCGAGGCCGCCCGCGGCGCGCTCGGCCACTGGATCGAGATCAAGGACCACAAGATCGCCAACTACCAGTGCGTCGTCCCCACGACCTGGAACTGCTCGCCCCGCGACGACCGCGACCAGCCCGGCCCGCTCGAGCAGTCCCTCGTCGGCACCCCCGTCGCCGATCCCGCCGCCCCCATCGAGGCCGCGCGCGTGATCCGCTCCTTCGATCCCTGCCTCGCCTGCGCCGTGCACTGAACGACCGCCGGAATCGACCGCGACCGAAGACCAACCAGGAAACAAAGCATGAAACCGCGACGCGATCGCCCCTCCGAGGTAGGGCGGTTTCTCCGAAACCGCCGCCCGCTCCGTCCGCATTCGGCCCGAACCTAGGACGGACGTTTCGGAGAAACGTCCTTACCCCTTCCGCACTCCGCAATCCGCACTCCGCACTTCAGCAAAGGCCGCCCATGGAGCCGATGACCCGCCGCTCGTTTCTCACCGTCAGCCTGCGCCTCGCCGCCGTGATGGGGCTGGGCGCCGCCGCCGCGCCCGCGATCGCCGGCGCCCTCGAGCGCATCGTGCGCGGCCGCGCCCCCACACTGTGGCTCCAGGGCCAGTGCTGCTCCGGCTGCTCGGTCTCGCTGCTCGACTCCGAACCCGTCGGCGCCGACCGCCTGCTCACCCGCCAGATCGCGCTCGCCTTCCACCAGACGCTCTCCGGCGCCACCGGTCACCAGGCGGTGGAGACCGTCGACCGCGCCATCGCCGCCGGCGGCTTCGTCCTCGTGGTCGAGGGCAGCGTGCCGCTGGGCATGCCCGACGCCTGCATCTTCGGCGAGGAGACCTTCGGCGCCCAGCTGCTGCGCGCGGCCCGTGCCGCCAAGGCCGTCGTCGCCGTCGGCACCTGCGCCACCTCCGGCGGCATCCCCGCCGCCGAGGGCAACGCCACCGGCGCGACCAGCATCCCCGAGTTCCTCCGCCACTCCGGCCTCGCCGTGCCCTGCATCTCCGTGCCGGGCTGCCCGGCGCATCCCGACTGGATCGTCGGCACCCTCGTGCACACGCTCGAATTCGGGATCCCGCCGCTCGACGAGCTCGGCCGGCCCAAGGTTTTCTTCGGCAAGCTCGTCCACGACCAGTGCCCGCGTTTCGCCGACTACGAGCGCGAGAACTTCGCCACCAAGTTCGGCGACGACGGCTGCCTCTTCCGCCTCGGCTGCGCCGGCCCGATCACCAAGGCCGACTGCAACCTCCGCCAGTGGAACGGCGGCACCTCCTCTTGCATCAAGGCCGGCGCCCCCTGCATCGGCTGCGCCTCCGAGAAGTTCGCCGCCAGCCGCACCTTCCCCTTCTACCTCAAGAACGGCCAGCTCCAACCCAAGCCGAAGGGGCACGCATGAAACTGCACACCAAGCTCACGCTCTCGCTCCTCTCCGGCCTGCTCGTGATCGTGCTCGCCGCCCAGACGGTCCAGCAGCTGCGCAACACCGCCGTGCTCCGTGAACAGGCCGCCGATGACCTCAAGCGCCTCGAGACCGCCGAGTGGCGCAGCGCCGAGAACATCGGCCGCTCCGTCGGCTACGCCGTCGCCGGCTCGCTCGAGCGCGGCGAGATGGTGAAGTTCGAGAACCTCCTCACTGAGCAGCGCCAGATCAAGGGCCTGCTCGAGTTCTCCCTCTACGACGAGAACGGCGTCGCCCTCTACTCCTCGGAGCCCTCGCTCGTGGGCAACCGCCTCGCGCCCGAGCTCGCCGCGCAGCTCCGCAAGTCCCCCGAGCGCCTCGCCCGCCGCACAGCCGCCGCGTTCGAGATCTACGAGCCCCAGGTCGTCACCGCCGAATGCATCCGCTGCCACACGGGCTGGACCGAGAGGAGCATCTGCGGCGCCACCGCGTTCCGGTTCTCCAGCGAATCGCTCACCACCGCAGAAGCCCGCTCCGCTGCCGCGCTCGCCGCCCTGCGCCGCGAGAGCCTCGCCACCACCGCCATCGTTGCGATCGTGATCGTTGCCGTCTTCGTCACCCTCGCCTACTTCCTCGTGCGCCGCATGGTCGTGCGCCCGCTCGACCACCTCTCCGCCGGCCTCGATCGCATCGCCCTCGGCGACACCACCGCGCGCGTCGCCGTCGCCAGCCGCGACGAAATCGGCGCCCTCGCCGCCACCGCCAACGCCATGGCCGAGGCGCTCGACGCCAA
This sequence comes from Verrucomicrobiota bacterium, assembly GCA_023446735.1. Taxonomy (GTDB): domain Bacteria; phylum Verrucomicrobiota; class Verrucomicrobiia; order Opitutales; family Opitutaceae; genus CAJCBL01. The sequence goes on along the minus strand of JAEXPQ010000154.1, from coordinate 15,090 downwards.
GGCCGCCCTCGCCCGCCATATCGGCGACGGCGACCTGAGCCGCACCGTCGAGCTCGCCTCCGCCCAGGACACCCTCGGCCAGGCGTTCCAGACCATGGTTACAAACCTCCGCCGCGTCGTCGCCGATGTCACCGGCGCCGCCACCCAGGTCGCCTCCGGCAGCGAACAGCTCACCGGCACCGCGCAGACGATCTCCACGGGCTCCGCCTCGCAGGCCGCCTCCGTCGAGCAGGTCTCCGCCACGATCGAACAGTCCGCCGCCAGCATCGCCCAGAACACCGACAACGCCCGCCGCACGGAGGCGATCGCCACACAGGCCGCCGGCGAGGCCAACACCGCCGGCTCCTCCGTCACCCAGACCGTCGCCGCGATGAAGGACATCGCCGGCCGCATCACCATTATCGAGGAGATCGCACGCCAGACCGACCTGCTCGCCCTCAACGCCGCCATCGAGGCCGCCCGCGCCGGCGAGCACGGCAAGGGCTTCGCGGTCGTCGCCGCCGAGGTGCGCAAGCTCGCCGAGCGCAGCCGCTCCGCCGCCGCCGAGATCGGGGCGAAATCCGGCGCCAGCGTCGCCGTGGCCGAGCAGGCCGGCACGCTCATCGCGCAGCTCGTCGCCCGTATCCGGGAGACTGCCTCACTCGTGCAGCAGATCGCCGCCGCCAGCGCCGAGCAGAACACCGGCGCCGGTCAGGTCGCCAAGGCCGTGCAGGAGCTCGACAAGGTCGTCCAGCAGAACGCCGCCGCCGCCGAGCAGATGGCCGGCTCCGCCGCCGAGCTCAACAGCCAGGCCGAGCAACTCCAGGCCGCCGTCGGCTTCTTCCGCACGGCCGCCCAGGGCCCGGCCTCCGCCGCGCCGAGCCTCCGCCAGCACCATCAACCTTCCGCTTCCGTATCCACCATCGCGGGCTGAAACGCGCCTCGGCCGTTCCCGGCGGCAACGGCACGGCGCTCCCACAAGCCATCGTGCGAGCAGCTATTGCCCTCGGTTCACGCCGCGCTCTGCGGCCCCAGTCCGCCCCAAGCGGGCGGCGACCGGACCTCCGAGGTGTCGCCCGCGTGCACCGGACTCCCGGCCGTCCCGACCCCAAGCCGTTGCTCCGGGCCGCGCTTGAAAACCGACCGCATTGTGCGCCTCTTGGGGGCCGATGTTCTTCGTTGTCGTTCTCTCCGTCTGGACCGCGCTCAACGCTTACGTGGGCTGGCGCATCGCCGGCCTGCCTTGGGTCGCCGCGCACCTCGGCGCCCGCTGGACCGCACTCGGCTTCGCACTGCTCTGGCTGAGCTATCCAGCGGCGCGTCTGCTCGCCGCCCGCGGTTTCGGCACCGTTGCTCGATCGATCGAGTTCGTCGGCGCCAACTGGATCGGGGTGCTGTTCCTGCTCTTCACCGCGCTGGTGCTGGCCGAACTCGTCACGCTCGGCGGGTGGCTGCTCCCGGCGCTCGCGCCGCGCATCCGCACCGGCGCCGCGTTGGCAGGCCTGGCCCTGGCCGGCATCGCCCTCGTCCAGGGCCTGCGCGCTCCGGCGGTGCGCGAACATGACGTCGTCCTGCCCGGACTACCACGCGAGCGCGACGGGCTCACGCTGGTGGTCGCCTCCGATCTCCATCTCGGAACCTTGATCGGCCGACGCTGGTTGGCCGCGCGCATCGCCCAGATCGAGGCCCTGCGGCCCGATGCCGTGCTCCTGGTCGGCGATCTCGTCGACTCGGACCTCGACGGGGCGCTCTCGCTCCAACCCACGCTCGCGACGCTGCGGGCTCCGTTGGGCGTGTGGGCCGTGCTCGGCAACCACGACGTCTACGCGGGCACTCCGCGCGTGGTCGCCTTCGCGGAGGGCGCCGGCGTCCAGGTCCTGCGCAACCGCTCCGCCTCGCCCGCGCCCGGGCTCACCCTCGCCGGTATCGACGACCCGGCGACATTGCGGCGGGGCGGCGCCGCCGACCAACGCCTCGCCGCCGCGCTGGCCACGCCGCGCTCCGGCGCGACGATCTTGCTGGCGCACACCCCCGAGTCCGCCACGGCGGAGGCCGCGGCCGCCGCCGGCGCCGGGCTCATGCTCTCCGGCCACACCCACGGCGGGCAGATCTGGCCGTTCGGCCATCTCGTCGAGAAACGCCACCCGCTCTTCGTCGGCCGCTACTCCGTCGGCGCGATGACCGTGCTCGTCTGCCGCGGGACCGGCACCTGGGGGCCGCGCATGCGGCTGTGGCACCGCGGCGAGCTCCTGCGGCTGCGGCTGCGCGCTCCCTGATGAGGTGCCACGTCACCCGATTGACCCCGGCAAAAAAACGCCCGCGTCCCGGGCAAGGCCACAGGACGCGGGCGGCAAGAGGAAGAACGGGGCCGAGGGATCAGGCGGCGGCGAGCGCTTCGAGGTGTTCGCAGAAGACGGCTTCACCCGCGGAGACACGGGCCAGGAGTTCGTCGGCGACAGCTTCGGTGATATGATCCCAGAAGAAGGAGGTAATGGTGTTCATAAGTCGGTGCCGATGATTTAAGCGGAGTGTGCGCCAAATGCGAGGCGACCGCGCGACTTTCTCGCGAAAAATCCGGAAAATTCGCAGGCAAAAGCGATGCTTCAGGCTCGATGAGCGTTCCTAATCGAACGCGGTTACCGGCGGTCACCGCAACGAAGCGCTCCGAGCCCCGGCCTTTTCCCTCGCCCACCGGCACAGCGGCCGCTTACTCGGCCTCCATGAGCGATCCCACTTCGGTTCCCCCACCCGCCGCCACGACCGCCCGCGACGACCGTTTCCCGCCAGGCATCCCCTACATCGTCGGCAACGAAGCCGCCGAGCGCTTCAGCTATTATGGGATGCGGCAGATCCTCTATATCTATCTGGTCGGTCTCTTCACCGGTTTCGTGGCGGAGAACGTCGTGCCCGCCGACGCGCTCGCCGAAGCCAAAGTCCGCGCCACCCAGGCCGTCCACGTCTTCATGGCCGGCGTCTATCTCTTCCCGATGATCGGCGCGATCCTCGCCGACCGCCTCCTCGGCAAATACCGGGTAATCTTCTGGGTCTCGCTGATCTACGTGGCCGGCCACGCGGCGCTCGCCGTCGCAGGGCGCTTCGGGGTGATCGGCAACCTGGGCGGAGCGGAGACGGCGATGTTCATCGGGCTCGGCCTGATCGCGATTGGTTCGGGCGGCATCAAGCCCTGCGTTTCCGCGAATGTAGGCGACCAGTTCACCGGGGCCAACGGCCACCTGGTGCCCAAAATTTTCCAGGTCTTCTACTTCACGATCAACTTCGGGTCATTTTTCGCCAGCGTGCTCACTCCGGTGCTCTATAAACAATATGGGCCCGAGGTCGCCTTCGGTGTGCCGGGCGTGCTGATGGCAATCGCCGCGTTCGTGTTCTGGCTCGGCCGCCGGCGTTTCATCCGGGTCCCCCCGAAGCCGGGCGGCAACCTCGGCCGGATCGACTTCATCGCCTCCGCCCTCATGGCCGTGCCGCTGCTGCTGGCCATCTATGTCGCCGTCGAGAAATCCGAGACCATCGTCCACGCGGTCATGGAGCGGGGCTCCGCCGCGCTCCTGCCGACCCTGGCGGACACCGCGCGCGCCTACTGGTACCTCGCCGCCGCCGGCTTCGTCTCGCTCGGCGCCGGACTGGCCCTCGCCCACCGCCGCCAAGCACTCCAGGAGGACAACGGTTTCCTCGCCGTGATCCTCTACAGTTGGCAGCATCGCGCCGAACGCGTCCCGGGCGAAAGCTTTTGGGAACCCGCCCGGCGCCACTTCGGCGACGAAGCCGCCGACGGCCCGCCCGCCGTGCTGCGGATCATTGGCGTATTCTCGATGGTGAGCGTCTTCTGGGCGCTCTTCGACCAGCACTCCTCCACCTGGGTCGAGCAGGCGAAGGCCATGGACCTGCGGCTCGTGCTCCCCTCCGCCATCTGGTCCGGCTGGGTCGTGCCCGGCACCATCGTCGGCGCCGTGCTCGGCGCCCTCTGGCTCTTCCTGTGGGTCTCGAACGTCCGCATCCCGCGCGCCGTGGGTCTCGGCGCGGTCGGCCTGATCGCGCTATGGGGCGCCGTCGCCGCGGGACTCCACTTCCGCCACCCGTCCACGGTCACGCTCGACCTCCTGCCCGCGCAGATCTCCGCGCTCAATCCGCTGCTGGTGATGATCATCATCCCGTTGCTCAGCCTCGGCGTATACCGCCCGCTCGAACGCCGCGGCCGCCCGCTCAAGCCGCTCCACCGCATGACGGCCGGCATGTTCCTGGCCGCGCTGTCCTTCGCCGCCGTCGCCATTGTTCAGGCACAAATCGACGCCGCCGGACCGGGCCGCGTCCACGTGCTCTGGCAGATCATCCCCTACGTGATCATCACCACCTCCGAGGTGCTCGTCTCGATCACCGGCCTCGAGTTCGCCTACACCCAGGCGCCGCGCGCGATGAAGTCGACGATCATGGGCTTCTGGCTGCTCTCGGTGACGCTGGGCAACGTGCTCGTCGCCTTCCTCGCCCCGCTGCAGACGCTTTCGCTCACGACCTTCTTCTGGACGTTCGCCGGGCTCATGGCGGTCGCCTCCTTGATCTTCGCCGTCATCGCGTCGTTCTACCGCGGCAAGAGCTACCTGCAGCCCGCCGAGGAATCGAAGTGACAGGTTCCAAGGGCCAAGGGCAGCGCAGCGGATCCGCACTCCGCCACTTGTCACTTGATCCTTGTTACTTGTCCGTTCCGCCCCGCCCATCCCGAAACCCGTCTTCCGCGATCCCCATGAAGGTCACCTACTACCTCGAAGTCATCTCCTCCTGGTGCCATTGGGCCGAACCGACCTGGGCCGAACTCCAGGCCCGCTACGCCGGCCGCGTCCGGTTCGACTGGAAGATCGCGCTCATGCGCCCGCAGGACTTCCCCGTCTCGCCCGCGCAGGCCGACTGGTTCTACCGGCGCAGTGGCACCATCGTGCGCTCGCCCTACATGCTCGACCACGGCTGGCTCGAAGGCCCGGGCTGCGACTACGCGGCGCCCAATCTCGTCGCCGAGGCCGCCCGCTCACTCGGCGCCACCGGCGACACCGTGCGCCACGCCCTCACCCACGCCGCCGTCCGCGAGGGCCGCAAGATCGCCCGCCTCGACGAAGCGGTGGCCGTCGCCGCGGCCGCGGGCCGCCTCGACCCCGCGCAACTGCGCGCCCACGCCGCCTCGCCCGAGATCCGCGCCGCCGTCGACGCCTCGACCGCGGAGTTCCACGCGTTGCAGATCACGCAGCGCCCCGCCTTCGTGCTCGACGACCCGATCGGCGACCGCGCCGTCTTCAGCGGCCTGATCCGCCTCGAACCCCTCGTCGCAACCATCGAGGCGATGCTCGCCGACACCGCCGCCTACGCCGCCCACCGCGCGCACTTCGGCGACCCGCCCCCGGCCTGACGGCCGCGCCCCGGGGCCGGCCCGTCCCACGATTCCAACGCCGGGCGGGCTTTCTCCTCGGCGCGTTCGGCATTGAGCCGGACGGTCGGCGCCGCATGCTCCCGGTCTTTCCCGCCCGAATCCAACTTCCACCTGCTCCCTCCTCCGCCATGAAGTCCGCCCTCCGCCTCCTGCCCGTCCTCGCCTTCGCCGCGGCGCTCGCCCCGCTGCGCGCCGACGACGCGACCGACAACATCGACGCCGCCAAGGCCGCGTACGAATCCGGAAACTACTCCGAGGCCCTCATCGCCCTCGACGCCGCCAACCAGTTCATCCGCCAGAAGAAGGCCGACGAGGTCGTGAAGCTGCTCCCCGCCGCCCCGAAGGACTGGGAGGCCGGCGAGCCCGAATCCGAGGCGGCCGCCTCCTCGCTCCTCGGTGGCGGAGTCACCGTCCGGCGCAGCTACACCCGCGACAACGGCACCGTCACAATCAAGATCCAGTCCGACTCCGCCGTGATGCAGTACGCGGCCATGTTCAGCAACCCGATGCTCCTCTCCGCCTCCGGCGCCAAGATGGAGACCATCAAAGGCCAGCGCGTCACGGTCGAATTCAAGAGCGGCGCCGACAACGGCACGATCAAGGCCGTCGTCGACAATCGGTACCTCGTCGAGTTCGAGGGCTCCGGCGTCACGGTCGACGATCTCCGCACCTTCGCCAAGGCCTTCGACTACGCGAAGCTTGGCGCGATGAAGTAGGTCTCGCGCCCGTCCGCGCTTTCTCCCCGGGCCCGGCGCCACGCGCCCGGCCTTTTAGTCGCCGCGTTCAGCCGCCCGCCAGCCAGCGGCGGAACACCCGCAACTGGTCCGGCGTGCCGAGCACCAGCACCTCGTCCCGCGCGAGCATCTTCTCCTGCCCGAAGGGGTTGACCAGCCGTTCGCGGCCGCGCTGGATGCCGGCGATCTGCACGCCCGCCACCCGGCGCAGATCCAGTTCCTCGAGCGTCCGACCCGCGTGCGGCGAGGAGTCGGGCACCCGCACGCGATGGACCACCAGGTCGCCGAGCGCCGGCGCCGGGGTCCGTTCGGTCGGTTCCTCCAGCTCCTGCCGCGCCGCCACCAACTGTTCGCGGGCGCCCAGCAGCAGCACATGATCGAGCGGATACAGCACCGTCGCCCCGTCGGGGTTGACCAGCCCGGCGCCGTGGCGGTCCACGCCCACGACCGTGCAACCGTGTCGCCGCCGCAGGTCCAGTTCCCGCAGACTGCGCCCGGCCGCGCCCGAATGCTCCGGCAGCGCCACCTCCTCGATGTGCAGCTCCCACTCCTGGGGCGTCTGGGCGAGCAGCGCGGCGGCCCCCGCGTGCGGCGCCGCCATGCTCTCCTGTAGTCGGACCTCCATGTCGCTGTGCCAATAGATCAGCCGCCGCCAGAGCAGCGCCAGCACCACCGCCGCCACCGCCGCGACCGTCAGTACGCCCCACCAGGCCCGGGGGTGGAACGGCACCACCGCCGCCAACCACAAGAACAGCGCCGCGCCGCCGGCGATCTTCAGCCCCGCCTCCGCCACCGGCCGCAGCAGCGCCGCGTTCGGCAAATCGCGGGTCGTGACCTCGGCCAGGATCATCGCCAGCACGGCGAGGTTGCGCCAGATCGCGACGCAGACCGCAAGCACCGCCAGCATCAGCGCGCACCAGAAGACCAGCTGCGAGAACCGCGGCAGCACCGCATCCAGCCCGGCGAACTCCCGCACGGCCCGCTCCAGCGGTGGCGCGAAAAGCAGCAGCCCCGAGGCAAACGCCACGCCCACCGCGATCTGGAGCACGCGTTTCCGGCTCAGCTGCCAGAGCACGCTCGCGGCGCCGCGCCCCTGGACGCGGTCGAGCCAGCCGCGGTATTCGTCCAGCAGACGCGTGACCAGCCGCGGCTGCACCCGCAGGATCGCCCCGGTCAGGCCCTCCGCCCGGGCCGTGAGCAACGGAGCCACCAGCGCCGTGATCAACGCGGCCCCCACGGAGAGCGGCTGGTACTCCTTCGGTAGGATTCCCGCGGTGACACCCAGTTGGGCCGCGATGAAGCCGAACTCGCCCAGGGGCGTGAGCGACAACCCGCCCTCCAGCGCCACCCGGACCGGTTGGCCCGTCGCCAGCAACGCCAGCGAACACGCCACCGGACGCGCCACCAGCGCGAACCCCGAGACCGCCAGCACCTGCCACCAGATTTCCGTGAAGCCGCGCAGGTCGATCATCATCCCGATCGCCACGAAGAACACGGCGCTGAACACGTCCCGCAACCCGCCGAACGCCCGTTCGAGCGCCCCGCGCTGCGGCGTATCCGCCACCACCACACCGAGCAGGAACGCCCCCAGCGCCAGCGAATAGCCGGCGCTCTGCGCCCCGAACGCCAGCAGGCACAGCAGCCCCGCGACCATCAGCGTGCGCAACTCGTCCGAGCCGCTATGGTCCATCCGCCGCAACAGCCACGGCATCAGCAGCAGCCCGCCCACCCCGAGCAGCGCCACGAAGGCCCCCATCTCGGCCAGCGCCGAGCCCAGCCCCATCCGCCCCTCCCCGCCGATCTTCACATACGAGGTCAGCAGCGCGAGCATCACCACCGCCACCACGTCCTCCAGCACCGTGATCGCCCCGGCGAACTGCCCGCTCGGGGAATGCAGCCGGCCCGACTCCAGCAGCGACTTGCTCACGATGGCCGAGCTCGAGCTCACCAACATTCCCGCCAGGAACAGGCCCTGCACGCCGTCCAACCCCAGGGCCGGCGCCAGCACGCGCGCCATCGTCACCACCGCCACCGCCCCCAGGCCGGTGGCCACCAGCAGCGGCAGCCCGAGCGCCTTCAGTCGCCGCAGGCTCAGCTGCATGCCGATCGCGAACATCAGGAACACCAGGCCCAATTGCGCCAGCGTCTGGATCCGCTCGGCATCGGTCACCAGCGAAGCCGGCGGCGTGTACGGGCCCACGATGAGCCCCGCCAGCAGGTAACCTACCACCGGTGACAACCCCGCGCGCTTGCAGCCCCAGCCGGCCAGCGCCGCCACGAAGACGACGATTCCCAGGTCGCGAATGAACTCGAGTCCGGTCATGCGCGCTAACTTCGTAAAACCCGCCCCGACCGCAAGGCTCCAGCACCCCGCGACCGGCTTTTCTTTTGACTTCCCTCTGCGCGGACAAATTCTTGCGCCAGAATCACCTGCCCAACCGGCCCGCAGTTCCTATCGCGACCATGATCGGCAATCTCTTCGGCGTCCTTTCCAACGACATCGGCATCGATCTCGGCACCGCCAACACTCTCGTGTATGTGAAGGGCAAGGGCATTGTCATGCGTGAGCCGAGCGTCGTCGCCATCGACAGCGCCACCCGCCGCGTGCTCGCCGTGGGCGACGAGGCCAAACGCATGCTCGGCCGCACCCCGGGCAACATCAACGCCATCCGCCCCATGAAGGACGGCGTCATCGCCGATTTCGACGTCACCGAGGCCATGCTGCGCTACTTCATCAAGAAGGTGCAGAACAACTCGAAGATGATCCCGCCGCGCGTCGTCATCGCCATCCCCAACGGCATCACCGAGGTCGAGCGCCGCGCCGTGAAGGAGAGCGCCATCCACGCCGGCGCCCGCGAGGTCCTCCTCATCGACGAACCCATGGCCTCCGCCATCGGCGTCGGTCTGCCCGTCGAGGAGCCCGCCGCCAACATGATCGTCGACATCGGCGGCGGCACCACCGAGGTCGCCATCATCTCGCTCGCCGGCATCGTCTTCTCCAAGTCGATCCGCGTCGCCGGCGACGAGCTCGACCTGGCGATCACCAGCTACATGAAGCGGGCCTACAACCTCCTCATCGGCGAACGCACCGCCGAGGAGATCAAGATCAAGATCGGCTCCGCCTTCCCGCTCGACGACGAGCTCACCCTCGAGGTCAAGGGCCGCGACTCCGTCGCCGGCCTGCCCAAGACCATCCACATCACCTCCCAGGAGATCCGCGAAGCCCTCGCCGACACCATCGGCTCCATCGTCGACGCCGTGCGCAACGCCCTCGAGCGCTGCCCCCCCGAGCTCTCCGCCGACCTCGTCGACCGCGGCTTCGTCATGGCCGGCGGCGGCGCCCTCATCCGCGGCATCGACCGCCTCCTCTCCGAGCGTACCGGATTGCCGGTGACGATCGCCGACGACCCGCTCAGCGCTGTGGCCAACGGCACCGGCGCCGTGCTCGAGGACCTCAACTGGCTGCTCGGCCGGCTCACCGGCGAACGCACCGGCTGACCCGCGCGGGCCGTCGCCCCCCGGCGCATCCGGAATCTCCCCTCTCGCCGCCGAGGTTCGCCACCGCCGTGTCGCCCCTGCAATTCATCCGCCAGCGCCCCTTCGCGGTCCTCGCCGCCGTCGCGCTGCTCTGGTTGGCGCTGCCCGTCGCGCTCAAGCGCCTCGCGCGCGTGAGCCTCTTCGAGTTCGGGGCCCCGGCCGACTTCGCCGCCTCCTACGCGCGCGACCTCCAGCAGTACTGGTCGCTGCGCACCCGCACGCGCAACGAACTGATCCAGACCGCCCGCGACCTCGCCAACCTCAACGCCGGCTACGAGGTCCGCATCGAGGAGAACGAGACTCTGCGCGAGGAGGTCAAACGGCTCGAGGACATCCTCCATCTCCCCTCGAACCCCGACTACCGCACCGAAATCGCCCGCGTCGTGCGCCGCGACTTCACCACCTGGTCGCAGCGCCTCGTCATCCGCAAGGGCCGCAACGCCGGCCTCGCCGTCGGCGCCCCCGTGATCTTCACCGGCGGCGTCGTCGGCCGCGTCGCCGAAGTCCACGCCTACACCGCCGTCGTCGACCTCGTCAGCAGCCCCACCCTGCGTATCGCCGCAATGGTGGCCGGGGATTCGCGGCCCTTCAGCTTCCAGGGCGGCCCCAATCCGCCGTTCGCGCAGGCGCGCGGCGCGGTCGAATTCGTACCGCTCGACGTCTACGCCAGCCCGGAGGCGCCGAAGCGCATCGTCACCGCGGGGCTCGGCGGCGTGTTCCCGGCCGGCATCGTGATCGGGCATGTCCAAAATCTGGAACTCGACACCAACGGCCTCTTCAAGAGCGGCACCGTGCTGCTCGACCCCCGCCTCAACGAGCTGCACGAGGTCGCCGTGCTCGTGCCACTCAATCCCGAGCAGCCCTAGCGTGCCATGGACCCGCGCTGGATCGTCATCGTCCTCGCCAACGCGCTCCTCGTCTTCCTCGGCGGGCAGATCAACCACCACCTCGCGCCCCTGGCGTGCTCGGTCTTCCTCGCCGGCCTGTGCCTGCCGGTCGCCGGCCTCCACCTGCGCCCGCGACCCGGCCTGATCGCGACTTTCCTCAGCGGACTCGTGATCGACGCCGCCCGCCCCGTCCCGTTCGGCTCCTCCGCCCTTCTGCTGGCCGCGCTGTTCACCTGCTGGCACGCGGTGCGGTCGCGTCTGCCGCGCGAGGGCGTGGCTCCCGGCGTCGTCGGCGCCAGCCTGGCCAACCTCGTGCTGTTCGGCGCGCAACCACTCCTGCTCGGCGGCGACGCCGTCGCCGGCGTCACCTGGAGCCGCATCGCGGTGGATCTCCTCGTCTCGCAGGTCGCCATCGTGCTGCTGGGGCCCTGGTTCTTCGCGCTCCAGGAACAGGCTCTGCTGCTGCGCGGCGTCAACCTCGCCGAGGAAGCCCGCGAACCCGGCGGCGCGCTTTAACCTTCCTCCAGCTCGACGTTCCAGTAGGCGACGTCGATGAAGCGCTTCCACGCCGGATGGTGCGGCTGCTTGTCGAGCATCGTCGAAATGATCGGCCGCCACTTCGGGCGCGTCGGCTTGCGCACGAGTCGCAGGTGCGCCTCGTGCGGGAGGCGGTTCGCCTTGTGGGAATTGCAGGCGATGCAGGAGCACACGATGTTCTCCCACGTCGTCTTGCCGCCGTAGTGACGCGGGATCACGTGGTCGAGGTTGAGCTCCTCGCGGGCAAAGGTCTTGCCGCAGTACTGGCAGCGGTTCTTGTCGCGCTCGAACACGTTCTGCCGCGTCAGCTTCAGCTCCTTGCACGGCAGCTTGTCGAACCCCGTCAGCAGAATCACCCGCGGCAGTCGGACGCGCTGGCGAACCGTGCGCACGCCCTCGCCATCCTCGACCGGCGGGTTGTGGCGCGAGAAATCCATCCAGTCCAGCAGCGAGAAGACCCGGAAGTCGTCGATGCGCTCGTCCCGGTAGACGACCTGCGCATGCTCGCGGGCCAGCAGCATGAAGGCGTGGCGCGCCGCAACGACGTTGACCGCCTGCCAGAGGCGGTTGAGCACGAGGACCGGTTGGGTAAGCACGGCGTCCATCGGGGCAACCGGAGTAACGGCGGCCCGCCGCCCTGTCAAGGGACCGGACCGTGACGAATCCGCGACGGTACGCCCCGCATCCGCCGCCCCCTCGGCCCGCCCGGAATGCCGCGCCTTCGCCGCCGCCCCGGAACCAATTCGCTCCCGCCCTGTCCCCGTGCCGAACTCCGATCTCTTGTGACGCCTCCCACCTGTTCCGCGAACCCTCGGTTGCCATGGTGAAACCATCGCCCGACGGCGGCGACCGCCCGCCTTTCTGCCGTTGCCGCCGCCGGCTTCGTCGCCCCTCCTCGACCGCCCGATGACCACGCAACGACACCAAGTCCCGGTCGCCGCGCAGCCCGGGCGCTCGGCCGCATCCCGGCGCCCCCGCATTCTGCATACCGTGGTCGATGGTCCCTGGGGGGCCACCCGTCTGGCGGAGACGCTGGCGCTCGAACAGGCGCGCCGGGGCCAGTTCGAAGTGGCGATGGCCTACCGGGCCCTCCGGCCCCCTCCGCCCCAACGAGCCGCCGAGTTCGCGCGGCACGGCTGCGCCGAGTTTTTCGTGCCGGGGAATCCGAAACCCTGGCTCGTGCTGCGGCTGGCCCGCCTCCTCCGCCAGTGGCAACCCGACATCCTCTTCGCCCACGGCTACACGCTGCACCTTTGGGCCCGCTATGCGGCGCTCATGGCCGGGACCCGCAACGTCGTCCAGGTGGAGCACAACTGCGAGCACTACGCCTGGCGACGGCGTTGGCAGGTCCGCCTGCTCAATCGCCGCACCGCCCGCATCGTCTGCGTGTCACCGAGCGTCCGCGACCACCTCGCGGCCCTCGCGACCCCGCCGGCACTGCTCGAGGTCATCCCCAACGGCATCCCGCTCGAACGCTACCCCGCGCCCGACTTCGCTTGGGAGCGACGCGATCTGCCGCTGGCGATGGTGGCGCGCTTCAGCGCCCAGAAGGACCACGCGACCGCGATCCAGGCGGTCGGCCTTCTGCGCCGCCGCGGAATCGCGGCCCAACTCCATCTGGCGGGAGCCGACGACGACGGCGACCGGGGCGCCCACTGCCGGGCCCTGACCCGACAACTGGGCCTCGAGGACCACGTGCGGTTCCTCGGCGACGTGTCGGCCGTGCCGGCGTTGCTGCAACGCACGCGTATTCTTGTCCATTCGACACACTACGAAGGCCTGCCGCTCGCGGTGCTCGAGGGCATGGCCGCGGGTTGCGCGGTTGTCGCCTCGGCGGTACCGGGCGTCGTCGATTTCGTGCGCGACGGCGAGAACGGCCTCCTCGTGCCCGAGGCCGACGCCGCCGGCCTGGCGGATCGTCTCGCCACGCTGCTCGGTTCGCCGGCGCTCGCGCTGCGGCTGGCGCGCCAAGGCCGCGCCGATGTCGAACGGGACCATTCGGTCGGCCGCATGACCGATCGCTACGACGCTCTCGCCCGCACCCTGCTGGCCGCGGCGCCGTCCCGGCGCTAGCGCACGAACCGGTAGCCCACGCCGTGCACGGTGAGCAGCACCCGCGGCTCCTCGGGATCGACCTCCACCTTCTTGCGCAGCTGCGCCACGTGCTGGTCGAGCGTGCGGGTCGTCCCCATGTATTCGATCCCCCAGGCGGCGTTGAGCAGCTGGTCGCGGGTAAGCGCCTCGCCGGGCTTCGCGGCGAACGCCTCCAGCAGCTTCATCTCGCGCGGGGTGAGCGGCGACTCCGCACCGCGCAGCTTCACCGTGAACGTCCGCCGGTTCACCACGGCCTCGCCGAACTTGAGCGTGTCCCCGAAGGGCGAGGCCTCCGCCTCGGCTGCGCCGCGTTTGGCCCGCCGCAGCAGCGCCCCGATGCGCGCGAGCAGCTCGTGCACGCCGAACGGCTTCGTCACGTAGTCGTCGGCGCCGAGCTCGAGGCCCACGACCTTGTCGATCTCCTCGCCCTTCGCGGTCAGGAAGAGCACCGGCGTGCGCTGGTCGCGCCGCCGCAGCTCGCGGCACACGTCGTAGCCGTTTTTCCCGGGCATCATCACGTCGAGGACGTACAGATCCACCTTCTCCTGCGCGGCGAGCTTGAGCGCCTGCAGGCCGTCGGCCGCCGGCACCACGGCGTAGCCCTCGCCCTCGAGCAGGTCGCACAGGCCCTGGCGGATGGCGGTATCGTCTTCGGCGATGAGGAGGCGGGCTTTCATGGGAGGACGAAAGGAGAAGGGAATGGAGGAGTAAGGGAGTGAGTGGCCGCGCGATCCAACCCTCAGGCTGCGTCCGCCGCGGGCAACGTGAGCACAAAGGCCGCGCCGCCGCCCTCGCGGGCGTGGCACACTAGGTCACCGCCCTGGTCCCGCGCGAGGCGACGCGCGATCGTGAGGCCGAGGCCGGCGCCCTGCTTGGTCGCCGTGAGCGCATCGTCCACCCGGTGGAAGCGGTCGAAGATCCGCTCGCGGTGCGCCGCCGGCACGCCGGGGCCGCGGTCGGCCACCACGATCGCCCAGCCGGCCGCCACCGCGTCGACATGCAGCTCGAGGATCGCGCCCGTGCGGCCGTACTTCAGGCCGTTGTCGATCAGGTTGAGCGCCATCTGGTCGAGCGTGTCCGGGTCGCAGCGCACGGCCGCGCCGTTGGCCGGCGGCGTCGCCACCAACCGGACACCCGTTTCCATCGCCCGCGGGGCGTAGGTCTCGACCAGCCGCGCCAGCCACGGCCCGAGCGCGATCGCCTCGGGCCGGTACTCCTTCCGCCCCGCCTCGAGCCGGCCGAAATCCAGCGCGTTGTTCACCAGCCGCGTGAGCCGCGCCGTCTCGCGCCCGATGGTCGCGAAGTACCGGGCGCGTTTCGCCGCATCGTCGATGCGATCGTCGGCCAGCATCTCCGCGTACATGCGGATCGTGGTGAGCGGCGTCTTCATCTCGTGGGAGACATTCGACACGAACGAGGTCTTGAGCGCCGCCTCGCGCGCGGCCGCCTCCGCCTGCCGGAAGAACAGTACGCCGCCCGCGACGATCGAGACCACGAATACGCCGACCAGCAGCGCCGCCACCACGAAGAAGCCGCCGCCGACATCGAGCGATTCGATCTTCGCCGGCACGCCGGGCCAGGCCGCCAGGGTCCAACCGGGCAACGTGGTCGACAACGGGATCGAGATCGCCGCGCCGCCGAGCGGCTCGCCCGGCCCGCGCACGACAAACCGCCCGCCCTCGGCGCTCGTCCCCGGCACGAGCGCCTGCACGCGTTCGAGGACCGCCGCCAGATTCAGCTCCACCCCGCGTACGGCGCCTCCGCCGGCGGGCTGCCACCAACCAAGAAAATACCGCACCCCGCCGCTCTCGCGCACCAGCCAGCCGCTCGCCGGCGCCCCCCACGGCGCCCGCGACGGCTCGGCTTCCTCCGCCGGCGGCGCGCTCTCCGGGGC
>JAEXPQ010000023.1 GCA_023446735.1 Verrucomicrobiota bacterium | reverse complement strand
CCCCCCCGGACGACCCCCGGCCGGGCCGCCGCCCGGCGGCCCGGGCGCGGTGAGGGTGGCGCCAGCCTGACGCTTGCGGAAGCGTCTTGTGACGCTCTTGGCGCGCGAACCTGTATCGGAGATACAGTGGCGAAAGCCGGAACTCCAGAGCCGGCGCTTGATGAAGTCGGACGGGTTTCCGCTATGACAATCCATGACAATCCCGGGGGGAACTTCTGACAAAGTCTTACCCGGCCCTGACGACTGCGGAGGGCGGACGTGGTAGGGTGGGTACGTCGATACAGCACCCGCAACCAACCCAACCCCGTACCTACCATGACCACTTGCCAACGCCGTCGTTTCGCCGCCGCCTGCCTGACCGGGCTCGTTCTCTCGCCGTTTGTTCTGCTTCACGCCGCGCCTCAGCCGGACGAGAAGGACGAGGAGCTGATCGTGTTGAGCCCGTTCTGCGTGTCCGCCTCTCCGGGTTTCGGCGCGACTGTCGGTGGTGCGCAGGATGCGCGCTACTTCCGCGAGGCCGTGGCCGACGGCGATTTTCCGCACCCGAACACGCTCACGGCCGAGGGCCTGTTCGGTGAGCACGATCTGCCGTTGGCGGTGCACACCGCCAGCAAGGAGCGTTTCTTCCTCACCGGCGAGGCGATGCCCGCCGCGTTGCTGACCAAGCCCGAGGTGAAGTACCTCGGCCAGATCGGTCTGGCCTCGGGGCTGGATCCGGCCACGTGGCGGCGCGAGCCGCTGAACCTCGTGGCCGTGGTCGACAAGTCCGGCTCGATGGCCGGCGATCTGCCGCTGGTGAAGCGGTGCCTGCACCAGATTCTGTCGCAGTTCGGACCTGACGATCAGCTCTCGGTCGTGCTCTACGGCGATCGCTCGCATGTGCACCTCGAACCAACTCGCACGAACGCAGCGAACCGCGCCGCCATCGCGGCGGCCATCGACGCGATCGAGAGCGAAGGCTCGACCAACATGGAGGAGGGGCTGAAGGTCGGCTTCGACCTCGCGCGGCGCAGCCAGGCGGGTTTCCGCGGCACGACTCGCGTGATGCAGTTCACCGATGAGCGTCCGAACGTGGGCGACACCAGCGCCGGCGGCTTCATGGGCCTGATGCAGGCGGCTTCGCGCGACGGAATCGGCCAGACCACGATCGGCGTCGGTGAGCAGTTCGGCGCCGAGCTGGCGGCGAAGATCAGCGCGGTGCGCGGCGGCAACCTGTTCTTCTTCCCGGATGAGGCGGCGATGCTCAAGACGTTCACCGAGGAGCTGGACACGATGGTCACTGAGCTCGCACACGATCTCGAGGTGACGATCCGGCCGGCGGCCGGCCTTCGCCTAGTCGGCGTGTACGGCATCCCCGGGGAGATGCTGGAGTGGCGCGGTGAGCGCAGCGTGAGTTTCCGCATCTCGACGGTGTTTCTGAGCCGGCAGAAGGGCGCGATCTACGCGGCGTTCGCCCGCGAGGACGAGGACCTGCCGGCGCGGCGCTATGCGGAGGGGCGTCCGCTCGCCACGGTGAAGCTCTCGTATCGGGAGAACGGTGGCCGGAAGGTGCGCGCCGCCGAACTGGCCCTGCCGCTGGTGGAAGCCGGGGAGCGCAGTGTCGGACTCCGGCGGGGACAACTGCTCGTGAGCGAATACCTCGGGCTCAAAGCCGCGATGACCGCCCATCTCACGGAGAACAACCAGGAGAAGGCCTACGGGATTCTCGATGGTTTGCACCAGTTGCTCGACACGGACCGAGACCCGGCGCTCGACCCGGAACGGAAGCTCGTTGGCGAACTCCATGCGAAGCTCGCCGTGCTCGCCGGCCACGGCGAAACGATGCCGCCGACCAGCGCGGTCGCTCCCGCCACGGCGGAGGACGAGGTGATTGTGCTCTCGGGGTGCTATTTCTGACGCGAGCGGAGCGGTCGAGCGTTGGGGGCGGAAGGTGTTTTCCCCAGGGAAGGCTGGTGTGTTGCGGGTGCAGTGGGAGGGGGCGCGAAAGAGCTCGCCGGAGTCGTGCGCCTTGTGGCGTTGTTCGAACGATGCAGACCAACGACAACGCCTCCGCCCACCCCGCGGCGCAGTACGACGCCGAGGTGCGCAAGGTCATCCCGTACTACGACGCAATCCACACCGAGACGATCGACCTCGTGCGCGCGATCGTGGGCGAGCCAGCGGTCTGGCTCGATACTGGCGCCGGCACCGGTGCACTGGTCGCGCGGGCACTGCCGCAGTTTCCCCGCACACAGTTCGTGGTCGCCGATCCGTCGGCGGCGATGCGCGGGCAGGCCCGGCAACGGCTGGCGGGTCTGCCGGAGATCCGGGTGCGATTTCTCGCGCCGATCGGCAGCGATGGCTTGGCGAGAGTCGAACCGACCCTGCGGGCGGAGGTGGTGACGGCGATCATGTGTCACCACTATCTCGAGCGGGAGGCGCGGCGGGCCGCGGTGTGCGGCTGCTTCGAGGTGTTGGCGCCAGGCGGTATGCTGGTAGTCTTCGAGAACGTGGAGGCGGACACCGCGCCCGGTGCGCAAATCCAGGCGGCTCGGCGCAGCGAATTCCAGCGGCGGCAGGGCCGCACCGAGGCGGAGATCGCCCGGCAGACGGCGCGCTTCGGCACGGAGCTGCTGCCGGTGCCGGTGGCCGAGCATCTGGCGCTGTTGCGTGAGGTCGGCTTCACGACCGTGGAGCTCTTCTGGCGCGCGCAGCTGCAGGCTGGTTTCTACGCGGTGAAATAGAACAGCCCGGCCTGTGAGGGACCGGGCTGGACAGAAAAGGAGCGTCGACCGCTTGCCTTTACGCCGGGTAGTCGAGGGCTTCGGGGATCATGACCTGCGCGAGGGCGTCGGCGGCGCGATCCTTGGCGAGGCGGCTGCCGGCGAGGCAGGTGTCGACCTTGAGGCGGAGCTTGCCGAAGGCCTCGACGGCGCCGGCGAGCTTGCCGGTGCCATCGCCCTGGCCGCAGCACTGGGTTTCGCCGTGGCCCTGGCAGCCGCAGGAGGCGCTGAAGCCGTAGACGAGCTCGGCGCAGAGGCGCGAGGCCTGGCCGGCGGCGCTGGCGGCCTGCACGGCGGAGAGGTCCGAGAAGAAGTTCACGTAGCCGGCGAGGCCGGCGGCGACCGTCGCGCTCTGCGGGCCCTTGGCCTCAAGCTCGAGGATATCCAGGATCTGCTGGCGCGAGGCGAGCAGCCAGCAGAGGGCGTCGACGAGCGGGAAGACCACGCCGTGGCGGTTGCCGGAGAAGAGCTTGGCGCCGGAGGCGTCTTTCGCGTTCTGGAGGTGCTCGAGGGTCCAGAGCCAGAGTTCCATCGCGGAGGCGAGGACGCAGGCGCCGGTGTCGGGGTGGGTGGCGGCGATGGCGCGGAGCTCCTTGATCCAGTTGCGGTAGCAGGCGAGGAAGACCTCGTTGGTCATCGTCACCGAAATCTGGCGGCGCTGGACGGCCTCGGGGCCCTCGTAGGTGGCCTCGAGTTGGGCGTCCATCCACTTGTGACCGAGGAATCCGGGGCAGTCCTCGGTGATGCCGTAGCCGCCCATGAGGGCGACGGCCTCGCGCATCATCGTGGCGCCGT
>JAEXPQ010000019.1 GCA_023446735.1 Verrucomicrobiota bacterium | reverse complement strand
GGGGGCGGCGCCGCCGACGGTGCCGGGGATCATGCCGGCGCGGAGCGCAGCGAGGGCGACGGCGAGCTCGACCAGGCCGCAGCTGCCGAGGGTGTGGCCGAGGCCGCCCTTCCAGGAGACGAGCGGGGCGCCGGGGAAGAGGCCGGCGCAGGCCTCGGCCTCGAGGCGGCCCGCGTCGAGCGTGCCGGTGCCGTGGCCCTTCACCCAGGGCCGGCGGCCCGCGACGCGTGTGGCCAGAGGCTGGAGACAGGAGGTGAAGCCGGAGCCGTCGGGCCGGTTGGCGGTGAAGTGGTGCATCTCGTTGTGGACGCACTGGGCGGCGATCCGCGGGCCGGCGGCGGCGCGGGCGAGCACGGCGAAGGCGGCGCCGTCGCCCAGGCCGATCGAGCCGGTCTCGCGCGCGGCGTAGGGTGCGGGGAAGCCGGCGTTGAGGATCTTCAGCGCATGGAAGCCACCGGCGACGAACGGGCTGAGGAAATCGAAGCAGAACACCAGCGCCCGCTCGGCGAGACCGGCGTGGAGCTGGCGCGTGGCGAGCAGGAGCGCGACGTGCGCGGAGACGCAGGCGTGGGAGACGACGGCCACGTCCGACCCCCAGCCGAGTTCGGTGGCGACGAAGGCGGCGCAGCGGTGCGGCACGCCGTAGGGCAGGTGCGCGGCGTCGCGGGTGCGGATGAAGGCGTGGAGGCTGCCGACGCCGAAGTTGCTGCTCGCGACGAAGACGGGGAAGCCCGGGCGGCCCCAATCGCCGGCGGGCAGGCGGGCGGCCAGTTCGCGCAGGCGGGGCAGCCAGCGCGGGGGCACGGTCTCCGCGTAGTCGCCGGCGAGGGCGAGCGGCACGAGGTCGCCGCCGTCGGCCCCGAGGACCGGGTGCGGGGCGAGGGCGCTGCGGCCGGCGGCGAGCGCGGCGGCGGTGGCGGTGGCGTCGCCGAACGGCGTGAGGCAGTCGCAGGCCGCGACGGTCACGGGTTGGTCGATGCAGCCGGTCGGCGACATGGCTGCGGCTCAGCCGGCGTGGGGCGCGTGGGCGCGGACGTAGGCGGCGAGGGTGGCGATGCTCTGGAGCGCGCGCTTCGATTCCTCGCTGCTGCCGATCTTGAGGCCGAACTCCTTCTCGAGCCGCACGACCAGCTCGAGGGCGTCGATCGAGTCGAGCTGGAGGGTGTTGCCGAACAACGGCTCGTCGTCGGCGAGATCCTCCGGGCGCACGTCGTCGAGCCGGAGGACTTCGACGATGAGGTGCTTGAGGCGCGTTTCGAGGGGTTGGCTCATGCGTGGGGGCGGGAATGTGGGCGACGCGTTTTCGACCGACAAGGGGTTTTTCCGGGCGGCTCAGGCGGCGGGCTTGCGCGCAGTGTATTCGCTGAACAGACCTCCGACCACATGCCGGCGGACCTCGGTGAAGCCGACGGCCTGGAGCGCGGCGAGGATGGAGGCGGGCGGGACGACGGCGTCCATGGTCTCCCAGTAGTAGCGCATCATCTTGCGGGCGTCGCGGCTGCCGGTGAACAACCAGGTGAGGAATGGGTAGATGTCGCGGAACCAGACCCGGAAGAAGAAGCCGGCGAAACGGTTGGCCGGCTTGGTGATCTCAAGGATGAGCACGCGGCCGCCGGGGCGGAGCACGCGGTGGTACTCGGCGAAGGTGCCCTCGAGGCTGGCGACATGGCGGAGCGCGTAACCCATCGTGACGCAGTCGAACGCGGCGGCGGGCAGCGGGATGGCGTCGGCCGTGGCGACGACGGTTTGCACCGCGAGCTTCTTCTTCGCCTCGGCGAGCATGCCCGGGCTCGGGTCGAGGCAGACGATGTCGCCGGGGGCGACCCCGAGCCCGAGGGCGGCCTGCGCCATGAGACCGGTGCCGGCGGCGGCATCGAGGAGCTTCATGCCCGCGGCGACGCCGGCGCGGCGCTGGGCCATGCGGCGGTACATCACGCCCGAGCCGAGGAATCCCCAGCCCACCACGCGGTCGTAGAACGGCGCGCCAGCGTCGAAGAGGTTCTGGACGAACACGGGCTTCTGGGCGGCGTCTTGGTAGTGTTGAGGCAGGACCGGGTGGGGTTGCATGCGGGCGCGAGGTGCG
This sequence comes from Verrucomicrobiota bacterium, assembly GCA_023446735.1. GTDB lineage: Bacteria > Verrucomicrobiota > Verrucomicrobiia > Opitutales > Opitutaceae > CAJCBL01. Next base: position 3,053 of record JAEXPQ010000019.1, on the reverse strand, counting down.
GGGCGATGCTCGGCGGCGCGGCGGTGGAGTCAAACCCCGCGCGTGGCGGCGGGCGAACTTCGGTTTGCCGGCGGTGTCGGAGGTCGTTCCACTCCCATTTCGCCATGAATCTCCGCCAACTCGCGACCATCGCCTGCTGCGCCGCGGCCCTGTTCGGGTCCGCCGGCTGCGCCCACGTGAAAACCGCCACCGAGGACGCCGTCGCCTGGGTACGCGACGCCCTGCAGACCAATCTCGAGGCGCCGCTGCCCAAGGCCGTGGCCGCGGCGACGGAGGCGTTGCGGGAGCTGCAGTTCGCGGCGGTGGCGGCGAAATCGGACGCGTTCTCCGGGGAAGTGACCGGGAAGACGGCGAAGGACGAACAGGTGACGGTGCGGCTGACGGCACTCAACGAGCGGCAGACACGGATCGACATCCGCGTGGGCGCGTTCGGCGACAAGGTCGTGTCGCAGCGGATCCTCGACGAGACGAAGAAGGGGTTGTGAGGGCGTCTGGCGCCGCGTCGCAGACGAAATGAAAAGGCCCCGCATGAGCGGGGCCTTTCGGTGAAGCATGGCGGGTTATTTGGTGAGGTATTTGAGGTTCGGTAGCACCGATTTCGCCTCGTCGGGGTTGGCGATCTTCATCGACGGCCGTCCGGCGAACAGGCCCATCTCGACGCCGCATTCGAGGTAGTAGGTCTTGCCGGCTTCAACGGTGATCGTGCGGGCGGTGCCGGCCTCGGTGGAGGCGGAATAGGTGTGGGCTCCGGGCGTGGCTTGCACGAAGCAGTAGGTGCCGTTCTTGATCGCCCCGATCACGGTCTCGCCCTCCTTGATGTTGTAGCCGACGGCCCCGCCGACGAGCTTCCGCTCGCGGTAGAAATAGACGAGCCCTTTGCCCTCTTCCGGCTCGGGGTAGAGCTTTTCCTTCTGGATGGTTCCGGAGACGCAACCGGAGACGAGGGCGACGACGCCGAACAGGGCGGCGGTGACGAGATGTTTGATGTTCATTCGGGGTTTGGGGTTTTGGGCCCGATCAAACAACTACGCCACGAACTCGCGGGCAAGTGTGTTAGCGGCGGCTCTGCTCACCGGTACTCGATCCACTCGGGGGTCGAGTACTGGTCGATGAGGGCCTGCTCCTCGTCGTAGTTGAACTCGGGCCAGCCGGGGTGCGCGATCGTGGCGCCGAGGGCGGCGGCGAGGCGGGCGACGAAGGAGTCGTGAAAACGGTCCCAGTCGACCGCTGCGGCGCAGGTGGGTTTCCAGAGCGAACCTTGGAGGAGGAGGCCGTGCTTGTTCCGTTTCTGGGCGGCGCCGGCGATCTTGTGCCGGCTGGCGGCGTGGATCACGTCGAAGACTTCCGCGCGCTGGAAACAGACGCCGGCGGGGCCGGGCGCGCCGGGGGCCGCCGGCCCGGGCGAGGGTGCTGCCGATTCGGTCTCCTCCGCGGTGGCGGCGCGTTTCTCGAGTTCGGCGGGGACCGCTTGCTCGACGAGTGCGTCGGCGAGGGCCTGGTGGACGATGCGGTAGCTCTCGGTGGCGCGGGCGTCGTAGAGCGGGTGGCCGCGCGGGATGACGAGCGCGTAGGTCCAGTCGTCGGTGTGGTCGACGACGCCGCCGCCGGTGGTGCGGCGGCAGAGGTCGCGGGCGTCGGCCGGGAGTTGCGCGCGCACGAAGGCGATCTTCTGGCTGTAGCCGAACGTCCATGCCGGCCCGCGCCAGCCGTAGTGCCGGAAGCGGGCGGCGGTCGGGCGGGGGTAGCGCTGGAGCAGGAGGAAGTCGTGGGCCATGTTCTCCGGGGCGTTGCCGGTGCGGACCGGGAGGACGTCGAGGATCATGCGCAAGGAGGTGCCGCAGCGCGGGCGGCGAGGGAAGGCGGAAAATGGGGCGAGACGGGGGCTCCGCCGCTTGCCTCGGGACGGGGGCCGCACTTGAGCGGCGCGAGAGGAGCTCAATGGCACGAGCTGATCCTTGTGGTCCGCCGAACCGTGGCAGAGCAGGTGCAAGTGCGGCGGGGCGCCCGCACAGGACTATTTCGGAATCTGGGGCATCCCCGTTCTGTCCGTACCTGGTGGAACCGCTTGCTCGCCCCGGCGGCGAAATTACTCTGCGCGCCCGCGGTTCCTTCCGCCCATTCCCCTGTACTCGGTCCATGAAAACCTGCCTGGTGGTTGTTGTATCGCTACTCTCGCTCGCGCTGCTGGCCGGTTGCTACCTGCTGGCCGGCATTTCGTTCTCGGAGTACTGCAGCATCGCCAACGAATCGCGTGAGACATTGGGCAATTACGACGAGCATCTGCGGCAGATCAAGATGATGGGGATTCCGGCGTCTCTTGTCGCGCTCATGACGATGGTCGTTGGGCCGATCTCGATCTACAAATACGAATCCAGATCCCTTGCGTGGGTCTTGAGGGGATATGGTGCCTCGCTTCTCGTGTTCGCCGGTGTGCTCATGAAACTCGCATACCAGATGAACCAAACCAGCAGCGGACAGGGTTCGGGGCTGATAATCCTGATTACAGGCCCCATGATTCTCTTCGCGCTTCTGGTCCCCGCGTTGCTTGGCGCAATTGTGCTGGTAGTAGCGAGCAGCCAGAGTCCTCGCTCAAGTTCGAGTTCCGGAGGGAAAGGGCCTGAAACAGCGGCCAAGGACGGCGCCTGAATGGCTTCGGCGGAGGGTGGTGGTCTGCCTTTTCCCGAACGCTCCATGCGCTCTTGCCTGAGCTCTGTGCCATCGGTAACCAACCTCCTAGTACGGGATCTGCTTCACTTTTCTCCCGCCTCAAGGCCTCCGAGCCACACGAAGTCCCGCTGCCGGCGGATTGCCTTTCCCGTCCTCCGGGCCCTTTCTTGCTGACCGCCGATGCCCATCTCCCGGAAACATTTCTTCCGAATCCCTGCGCCGCAGGACACGACGATCTACGTGCGGCCGGGCTACAACCGCGTGCTGGCCGAGGAGTTCGAGGCGCTCAAGGTCAAGCGCGTCGGCCTGGTGAAGGACAAGGTCGAGGCGCACAGCCAGGGCGACCTGCGCGAGAACTTCGGCTTCAAGGCCGCCAAGGAGGCGAT
>JAEXPQ010000273.1 GCA_023446735.1 Verrucomicrobiota bacterium | reverse complement strand
CCTCCTGCGCGGCGCCGAGGCTCCGCCGCCCTCCGCGCCCGCCGCCACTATCGCCCCGCCCCCGCCGCCGCGCCCCGCGGCTCCGGATTTCCGCGACGAACCGCCGGCGCGTTCTCCCTTCCCGCCGCACCGCGAGAAACCCGCCCGCGACAGTGCGCCCCCGCCCGCGCCGTCCGGCCGCTGGATGCGCCGCACCGGCAACGAGGCCGGCTTCACCACGATCGCCTTCAACGTCGGCCGCGTCCACGGCGTCACCCCCGCCGACATCGTGGGCAAGATTGCCGGCGTCACCCGCCTCACCGCCAAGGCCATCGGCGCCATTGATCTCCTCGACCAGGAAAGCTATGTCGACGTCTCCGACGAGAACCTCGACGTCGTGGTGAACAAGATGCCCGGCGTGATGATGCGCGGCATGCGGCTGCAAGTCCGCCGGGTCGACGAGCCCGTCGGCTGAGCGCCAACTCTGCGCAGGCGCGCCGCGGTGCGGTCGGGCGATGAGGAAGTTTCATCGCCGGGTCCCCGCCCAAGTTTGCCGTTCGGGATCGTTTCCCCCCATCCTCGGGGCGTGAAACCGTCCCGCCGTAGCGTTCCGGCCCGCACGCCGCCCGCCGCATGAAGACCCTCGCCCCGGCCACAGCCTTCAATCGCTGCAATCTGCCGCCTTGGGCGATCGCTTCGCGCGAGTTTCAAGCCGAGCCGCGTCCGCTGGAGATCGAGGGAGTGCGGTCGACGGATCGCCGTCTGTTCGCCCTGCTGGCGGCCACCTCCGGACCCGAGCAGCGCGGGCAGATCTTCCACGACTATCTCTCGGTCAAATTCCGCCTGCACGAATGGAGCGAGCACCAGTCGAGCGCGCGCGCCAGCCTCCGGCACACCTACATCAGTTTCCTCTTCGACTGGAGCGTCGACAGCAACGGGCACGCCGGCGCCGTGCTCAAGGCTTGGGTTGAAAGTCGTTTCGGACTGCGCGCCACCTACCACCACGGTCTCCTCGCGAGCGATCCCGCCGCGCGGGAAACCTACGCCGCCGACCGGATGAAAGGCGCGGCGCGCACGATGGGCGTCGCGATGCAGTTCGATCTGCTCTTCACCTTCTGCCAAGACGAACTCGCCCGGCGCCACCCCGGAGAGACCCATCTCACGCTCTACCGTGGCACCCACGACCCCGAGGAATACGCGGTGCAGGACGACACCGGCGCAGAAGGAACGCTCGTGCGGCTGAACAACCTCAGCTCATTCACCTCCGATCCCGAGGTCGCCTGGGAATTCGGTTCGTTGGTCTGGGAAGTCCGTGTCCCCCTGGCGAAGATCGTCTTCTTCAGCGGTCTGCTGCCCAAGCACATCCTCGGCGGCGAAGCCGAGTTCCTCGTGCTCGGCGGCGAATACCGGGTGAAGCCCCTGCGATTCTAAACCGCCCGCCTGCGCCCGCGCCTTTCCGGGGTACGGTAGACCGTCGGCGACCTCGTCGCCGCAACTCCCCCCCAACCGTCGAAGTGCCCGGCCATGACGACTTCGATCCCGGCCTCCGGACTGCTTGAGCGCTACGACTCCACCGAGTCGATTCAACGGCTCTTCCGCCGCGAAGTCGCCGCGCCGACCGCGACCGACTACGGCAATCTCCTGGCCAACGCCCAACCGAACACCGGCGGTCCCGCGAACTCGGATGCACTCCAACTCGCCGCTGATCTGAACGCCGCCCGCGCGCAGCAATACGGTGCCACCTATTCCGCCGACGGCTCGCCCCACCGCAGCACCGCCAACACGGTGCTCATTGGCTACGGCTGATGCATTGATGTGATCGGCCGCCGGGACGCGCCGCAACGGCCGCCACCGCAGGAGGCGTCGGGCCGTCTCTCGCCCTCCGCGAGCAGTCGGAGACGGGTTCTGGTTGGCCAACAGGACCAGCCAGTGGATCCGGTCTCCGACAGGAGTCGGCCGTTTTGCCCGGGCCGCGGTGCCGAATCGCCGGTTCCCGCGGCGAAGTGCCCCTTCGCCGGGACAACCCCGCGCCCGACCGGCCGATCTTGAAGACGATACCAGCGGAATCCCGCCATCGCATCGCAACCTTCCCAACACAGAACTCGCCATGATCTCCTCCATCGGATCCTCCGGCAACGCCGACGTTGCCTCGCTTCTACGCTCCAACACGAACTCCGGCTCCCAGCGTGTCCGCGAACAACGCCCGCCGCCGCCCGATCCGACCGAGGTGTTCAAGACCATGGACACCGACAGCGACGGCTCGGTGACCGAGACCGAATTCACCACCGCGATGGAGAAGCTGAAACAAGCGCAAGGGTCACGGCCCCCGCCTCCGGGAGGCAGTCAGCCGCCCAGCGCCGAGGAACAGTTCGCCAAGATCGACTCCGATTCCGACGGCCAGATCTCGCTCGAGGAGCTGCAAACCGACTTCGACAACCGCAAGCCCGAGCAGGGAGGCGGCCCCGCGGACCGGGCCGCTCCGGACCTGAGCGAGCTGTTCGGGAAACTCGACAGCGATGCCGATGGCCAGATCGGCGAAACCGAATTCAAGAAGCTGCTCGAGGTCATGCAACAGGCCCGCGAGCAGCAGGCGAGTGCAACGTACACGAAGAACAATTCGTCGAGCAGCGGCAGCACAACGAGCCTGCTCGGCTACGCGTAAAGAAGCGGTCGGCCAGCGAGCGGCGACCTGCGCAGGCGCCTCGTCCCCAACGACACAGCCAAAACGCTTGCGGTAGGGTCGGACCTCGTGTCCGGACCGCGCACCGCCGCACGCTTCGTCAGCGCTAACAAAACACCCCCGAGGCCGAAAGCCCCGGGGGTGTGCTGCATCGGAGATGTGATCGAACACGAAACCGTCCGCCGGCGAGCGGCGACCCTACGCGCAGGCGTGACTGTAGATCCAATACTGCATGCACGCTTGCGGTAGGGGTGGAACGCATGTCCGGACCGCGCCGGGTCGGGCTAGAACGTGAACGTGTTGGTCACCGACCAGCTCATCTTCTCGGCAATGCGGAACTGCGCCGGGCTGCCGTCGGGCTGGATCGAGATCGGGATCAGGTGCGAATCGTCGCCCACGTTGCGGAGGTTCAGCTGGATTCGCCAGTTGAGCTTCGCGGTGAGCTTGCGCTCGTAACCGAGCCACAGATCGATGCCGTCCTCGGACGGGCTCTTGAACGGCTTGGTGACGTCCGGGATCATCAGGTCGGGATCGGTGTACGACTGGAGTCCGTAGCCGAGGATCGCGCTCTCCTGCCAGCGGTAGGCGCCGCCGAGGTTGAAGCCCTTCAGCCAGCCGGTCTCGAACGTGTAGTTCGCCACCGCATTGAAACGCCACGGGCGGATCTCCGGTGCGGCCGAACCTTCCTGCGCGGCGAGGTTGAGGTACGGGCCCCAGACCGAGCCGGTCCAGACTTCGCGCAACGTGCGGTCGCCGGCCCACCACTGGCGGATGTCGCCGGCGGGACTGTCCATCAGCGCCTTCTGGCGCATGATGAAGTCGAGCAGCGTGCCGCTGAGGTTGGTGCGCGTGGAGGTCGTCTTCGCGGCGTTGATCGAGAGGTTCAGGCTCTTGATCGGCTGCGCCGTGAGCTCGAACTCGATACCCTTCGACATCGTGTCGCAGGTGGCGACCGGCGCGACGCCGCGGATGGTGCCGTCGTACGAGTTGCCGACCGCGTCGCCCGAGTTGCCCTGGGTGTCGAGGTAGGCGGGCGTCACCGTGGTGATCGCGTGGTCGTAGTCGCCGGCCTTGAGGGCGGCGACGCTGATCGGAATGCCGTAGTTGTCGAAGAACTGTTGGTCCGGGAGCTGCGAGATCCAGGAGAGGATCGCGGCCTTCTCCTTCTCGTCGGTGGCGAGGCCGGCAGCCTCGCGCGGATTCGCGCCGTACCCGGTGCTGTTGTCGTTCCAGGCATAGTCCCAGCCCCAGGCCTGGCCCTTGCCGTTGAAGATGCCACGGCCGTGCACCGCAGCGTTGCCCGCGCCGACGGCCTCGACCTGCAGCATCGTGCTGATGCCGCTGCGGCCCAGGCCGGCGCCGTCGCCCTGCAACGTGGCGTCGGACACGTTCGTCTCATACCAGTTCACCTTGAACGAGACCTTGTCGTCCAGGGTGGAGAGCAGGATGCCGTATTCCTTGGTCTTGCCTTTGGAGTTGGCGATCGTGTTGCCCTGGATGTCGAGGCGCGAGGACTGGGCGTTCCAGTTGTCCGAGCGGTTGTAGAACAGGCTGATGTCGGAGCCGAACGGCAGGCGCTGCTTCAGGCCCTTCGGCGTGTGGAGCACCACGCTCCACAGCGAGGTGTTGCCGGACACGATGGTGGGCGTGGCGCCGTCGAGCTCGTAGCTGTCCGCCACGATCACCCCGAAGCGATCGGTGGAGGCGCCGGCGGCGTGCTGCTTGAGCTTGTCGTGGCGGTAGCCGTAGGTCGCGACCAGCGAGTTGTCGAAGAGGAAGCCCTGCCAGTTGGCGGCCCAAGAACTGACGACCACCTTCGTGCGCGAGGCCGCGAACGTGAGCTGGTCGATGTCGCCGGTCTCGGCGTTGAGCACCTTCGCGGTCGTGGTCGTCCAGCCCACGTAGTTGGCCGGATTGCCGGCCTGCGAGCTGTCGGTGGCCGCCCCGGTGAGCGGGTCGTAGAAGACGTACGGTGCGTTGGGATCGACATAGCCGGCGGCGCCCGGGCTGGTCGGCTTCGCCCAGTGGTTGTCAAAATAGTACACCGGATAGGTCGACGCCGGCGTGGCGTCGGCCCGCACGCGCGAAAGGTTCGCGCCCGCGGCCGAGGTGCGGCTCTGCAGGTTGGGCCCGAGGTAGACCGCATAGTCGACGGCGCGGATGCGGTTCATGAGCGTCTTGTCGGCGTCGCCGAGCGTATCAGCCCAGCTCGGATCCATCGCCCAGCGGGCGAACTGGCGATTCTCCTCCAGCTTCTTGTCGCGGGAGTACAGGCCGGTGAACTGGTGCCGACCGAGGATCTTCGCCCACACGGATTCCTTCGAGATGAAGTCGGTGGCGCGGACGTCGCCGGTGAGGGTGCCGTGAAAGGCGTCGCGGCTGATGAAGTTCATGCCGTTGCCCCAGGTGCCCTTGCCGGAGACGTAGGGCCGACCCGCGTTCGCGTTGACGGTGCCGTCCATGTTCACGGCATTGAGGTCGACGCTGATCTGGTACTGCTGGCCGTCGAGGAAGCTCACCTGCTGGTCGCGGTAGGACTCGTGGCTGTAGGCCAAATCGTAACCGATCCGGTTCTTGAAGAACGACTGGTTGAAGTCGAGGTTCGCGGCCTTCCAGTTCTGCTTCTCCCACTTGTTCTCGCCGTCGATGAGGTTGTTGTAGAAGTCGTAGATCGTCGGATCGATGATCGACTTGTCGTGCCAGGCGCCGAACTTCGCGCCCGGGAGATTCGAGCCGCGCGCATAGGCGCTGAAGGTCGCGATGCCGATCGTCTGCGAGTACGGATTGCCGGGGATCTGGCCGGTGATCTTGTCGAACGCGGCGTCAAACACGTCGCCCGTCTTGCTGTAGATGCCGCGGTAGGTCGTGACGAAGGGCGCGTGGGACCGCAGCGGGGTCGCGTTGTCGTAGTCGTAGAGGAGACTCAACGACGCGCCGTAGGCCTGGCCGAAGTGGGCCTCGTTGAACCACGGGATGTAGTTGGCGCTTCCGGTCTTGGCGACGCCGCCGTTGTTGCTCCACGCCACGCGCGGGTCCCAGGTGCGGCGCGCGAGGTTCGAGTAGAGCACGTTGCCCTGCGCATCCTTCTCCTCGCCGGTGAGGAACCACGAGGTGAGCGCGTCGATCGGGGGCAGCGAGCGCGGACGGTTGGCATCGACATCGCCCCACTCGATGTTCGCCTTGAAGCTGGTGCGGACGTTCTCCGTGTTGAGAAACTTCGGATCGTAGCGCAGCGCCGCGTAGATGCGGCGGTCGCGGTTGTACGCGGGCTTCTGCTGGAACTTCGTCTGGTCGTCGAGGGCGGCGATGCGCAGCCCGAGCTCACCCGGCAGGAGGGCGAAGTTCGCGTCGAGCGAGGTGCGGACGCTGCCGTAGCTGCCGACGCGGTTCTCGATCTTGAAGGCGCTGTCGAACTTCGCCGGGTTGAGGTTCGCGTTGATGATGCCCGCCGGACTGCCGACGCCGAAGAGCATCGCGTTGGCGCCGCGCTGGATGTCGACGCGCTCCACGTTGTAGGAATCCCACGGCACGTTGGAGAGGAAGAAGTCGCGGGTGTTGTCGGCGGCGTCGAGGCCGCGCACACGCGTGTTGGCGTTGGGGCGCAGGAGCTGGCTGCGCTCCGAGACCTGCTGGGTGTTGCCCAGGCCGCCGAAGTTGCCGGATACGCCGGCCACCTCGGTGTTGGTCGTGAACTGGAGCAGGCTGGTGCTGCTGGTGGCGCCGGTGTCACGCAGGAACTCGGACGTCACGACGGAGATCGCACTGCCGAGGTCACGCAGTTCCGCGTTGATGCGGGTGCCGCCGAGCGTGCTCGTCGCGATGTAGCCCTTGTCCTTCGAGGCGTTGACCTCGAAGGGTGAGAGCACCACGACATCCTCCGCGGAAAGGTCCGCAGCGGCGGGAGGAGGAGCCTCCGGCGCGGTCTGCGCCTGGGCTCCGGCGATGAGAACCGCGGCGAGGGGAAGCGCCGCCGGTCTGATGGAATAACGATTCAGTTGCATTGGGGGTCAGCCATGGCACCGGATGCGCGCGGAGGGGAGCCGTGCGCCGCACCAGTCGGTCACGGCGTGTTCGTTCGTAGTTTACTGCAGGGTATGGGTTGCGCTGACGGGGGGTACGCGCGGAGCCTTCGCCGCCCACCCGCGGGCGCGCAAAGCGTCGCCCACTCTAATTGGAGAGGAGCGCGAATTTATCGATCCACGACGACGTGGTCCGGGCACGACCGCGCGGCGTGTCCGACCGGCCGAGTCAACTCCCCGCCTCCCGACCGCCTCACCCCATCTCCAGCCGCGCCTGCATCTCGCGGATACCGCGCGTGAGCGGCAGGCGTTCGCCGTTCGCGAGCGTCACGGTCGACTCGCCAGCGGTGTCGGTGGCCATGCTCGCGATCCGGTCGAGATTCACCATCGCCGAGCGGCTCACCCGCACGAACCGCGCCGGGTCCAGCCGCTGCTCGAGCGCGAGGAGCGACTCGCGCAGGACGTGCGTCGTGCGGCCCACGTGCAGGATCACGTAGTTGCCGGCCGCCGCCAGCCAGTCGACCTGCTCGACCGGCACGACCGTGAGATTGCGCTCGTTGCGCACCACGAAGCGCCGCAGCCACTGGCCCTCGCCGCGTTCCGGCGGGCCGCCGGCCCGGCTCTCGAGCTGCTCCCGCGCGCGCGCGATCGCGGCCTTCAGCCGCGGCGCCCGGTACGGTTTCAACAGATAGTCGGTCGCGCCCCGCTCGAAGGCCTCCACGGCATGCTCCGCATACGCGGTGATCACCACAACCGCGGGCATCCGCTCAAGCGCCGCCTCGTCGAGCAGCGCAAAGCCGTCGCGCTTGCCGAGGTGGAGATCGAGAAACACCAGATCCGGCTGCGCGGCCTTCAACGCCGCGGCGCTGGTCGGCCCGCCATCGCTCTCCCCGAGCAGTTCGACCCCGGTCTCAGCGGCCAGCATCGAGTGCAGGCGTTGGCGCGCGGGAGCTTCGTCTTCCACGATAAAGGTGCGGAGCGGTGTCATGGGCTGGGCGAAGAGACGCCGGCAGGCTGGAAAGGTAACACGAAATCCACCGCGAATCCGCCGCCCGCGCGCGGTCCCGCCGAGAACTCGAAGGCCGCCCCGTAAAGCGCCTCGAGCCGCTCGCGGCAGTTCGCCAGCCCGATCCCCTCGCCCGCGGTGCTGCCTGGCGTGGCGGGCGCGTCGTCGTGCACGGCCAGCGTCAGGCGGCCGGCCCGCGCCGTAGCGGCGATCGTCACGGTCACCGCCGCATCCGTCTGGTCGAGGCCGTGCAGGAGTGCGTTCTCCACCAACGGCTGCAGCAGAAGCACCGGCACCCCGGCCGCGAGCGCCTGCGCCTCGATCCGCCGCTCGACCCGCAGGCGCTCGCCGAAACGGGCGCGCTGGATGTCAAGGTAGCGCTCCAACAGCTCCAGCTCCTCGGCCAACGGCACGACATGCCGGTCGGCCGCCCGCAGCGAGTGGCGCAGCAGCTCGCTCAGATCCAGGACCATCTCCTCGGCCCGGGCGGGATCCGAGCGCACGAACTCGACGATCGTGTTGAGCGTGTTGAAGAGAAAATGCGGGTGCAGCTGCCGCGCGAGTCCGGTCAGCCGCGCCTCGGCCAACATCCGTTCCAGCTCCGCCGCCCGCCGCTCGCGCGCATACCCGCGCCGCGTTGCCCGCCAACCTTGCATGCCGGGCAGGACCAAGGCGTAGAGCAGGCAATGGAACGGCGCGCGCGCCACCGCCATCCGCCAAAGCCCCGGGGCCGGACGCCCGCCGTCCGGCGGCGGGGGCCGCGGCCCGCGAAACGGGGAGGCGGCGCGCACCACCTCCCGTTCCCCGGGTGGAGGCGGCCGCAGGCCGCGCACCGGAGCCACCCCGGCCGTCCGCATCAAGGCCAGTGCACTGAAGGAGAGCAGAATGCAGCACGAAAGCGCGGCCCCGACATGCAACGCAAGATTCCGCCACCGTCGCGTCCCTTCCAGCGGCAGTCGGTTCGCCAACCAAAGCACACCGGGCAACGCCACGAACCACGGCAACAGGTCAATCGTCGCGAAGACGAACGCGGTCGCCAAATCGAAGCGTCCGCTCAGCCATAACAGCAACGTCATCAACCCGAGGATGAGCGGAGCAAACACGACCATCCACCGCAGCCAATGCGGCGGCAGACGCGGGATCTCGACTGAGTCTGTCTCGGTGGGGGCGATGGCGACCATGGGACTACCGGGACGCCAAGCGGTTCCACCCCATTGGAAATTCCCGGCCGCGACCTTCACCGCGGAATCAGGTGCACGCTCGGCGCCTTGACCAGCGCGGTCACCGACGCGCCCGGAGCGAGCGCGAGTTCCGCCGCCGCCTGCCGCGTGAGCCGAGCGACGAGCGGAAAACCGCAGTCGAGCTCCACCCGCACCAGCACGCCCTCGTCGATCAGCGCCACCACCGTGCCCCGCCAGCGGTTGCGCGCGCTGGTGCCGGCCGCGCCGCCGTCGCGCACCAGCATCACCTCCTCCGCCCGAATGCTGACCAACACCGCCTCCGTACCGGCCGGCAACCGGTCTGCCAACCCATGGAGGCGCACCCCTCCGACCTCGACCGCCGCCAATGCTCCGTCGCCGCCGAGCAGGCGGCCGGGCAACACCGTCTCCACTCCCACGATGCGCGCGACCGCGTCACTCGCCGGCCGCCGAAAAACCTCCGCCACCGGGCCGTGCTGCAACAGCCGCCCCTCCGCCAACACCGCCAGCTCGTCGCACAGGCCCAGCACCTCCTCGCGCGCATGGCTCACGAACAGCATCGGCAGCCGCAGCTCGTCGCGCACCCGCCGCAGGTGCGGCAGGATTGCCTCCTTGCGCGCGGCGTCGAGCGCCGCCAAGGGCTCGTCGAGCAACAGCAACCGCGGCGCGGAGACCAGCGCCCGCGCCAACGCCACGCGTTGCCGTTCGCCGCCCGAAAGACCCGTCACCATGCGCCCGAGCAGCCCCCCGATTCCGAGCAGCGCACACACCTGCGCCCGCCGCTCCGCGCGATCCGCCACCGGCGCACGCCGCTCGGCGAAACGGAGGTTCCCCTCGACGGTGAGGTGCGGGAACAACGCGCCGTCCTGCGGCACGAAGCCGATCCTCCGTTCCTGTGCGGCGAGGAATTCTCCCGTAGCCGCATCCGCGAGCACCGTCTCTCCGAGCGCGATCCGCCCCGCCTGCGGCCTCCGTAAACCGGCGACAAGCTCGACGAGTGTCGACTTGCCCGAACCCGACACGCCGAACAGCCCCGCCGCCCCGCCGCCGAACACCGCCGAGACCTCGAGCGCGAAGCCGCCCGCCGCCCAGCGCACACCGTCGAGCGCGAGTTTCTGCTCCGCCTCCGCCGTCGCGGGATGCCGCAGCCGTCCAGCCGAATCGCTGCGCGGTCCAACTACCGGCAGTGCCTCCGCGCTCCTCCCTCGGTCATCAGTCGTCTGCCGTCCGTCCTCCGTCTTCCGCCGCAGCAGCCATTCGCTCAGCGCCAGCGCGCCGAACGCCAACGCCACCGACACACCGAGCAACCCCAGCGCCGCGGAGTCGTTGCCGAGCTGCACCTCGTGATAAATGCCCAGCGCCAGCGTCACCGTCTCGCCCGGGATCATGCCGGCGATCATCACCGTCGCGCCGAACTCGCCCAGCGCCCGCGCGAACGCCAGCACCGAGCCCGCCGCCAAACCACGCCGCGCCAACGGCAACGAGATCGTGAAGAACGTTCGCCACGGCCCGGCGCCGAGCGTGCGCGCGACCTGCTCCAGCCGCTCCGGCACCTCCTCGAACGCCACGCGCGCCGCGCGCACCAACAACGGCAGCGACATGGCCGCCGTGGCGATCACGACCGCCTTCCACGTGAAAACGATTTCCACGCCGAACACGTTCCGGCACAGCGCGCCCAGCGGTCCGTGTTTGCCGAACAATTTCAGCAGGACCAGTCCGGTTGCCACCGGCGGAATCACCAACGGCAACGCGACGAGCGTCTCGACCAGCGTCTTGCCCGGCCACTGCCGGCGGGCCAACAACCAGCCCAGCGCAAGACCGGGAGGCAGGATCAGCGCCGTGCTCAGCAACGCAACGCCGAGCGTAAACAGAGTGATGTGGAGCAGCTCAGGCATGCGATGGCGACGATAGTGCAGCCGGCATGCCGGGCGTAAAGCCCGCCCCACCGGCAAAGCCACCGCCGCTCCGTTTGGAAGGCGCCACGAGGGCGTGGGTTTGCGGGGAGTCTGCGCAATCCCGCCCAACCGTGAGCGGCTCCGATGGCAGGGCGGGCTTTACGTCCGCCATTGGTGGGGCTCGTCCTCACGGTGCCGGCAAGAAGCCGTACTTCGCAAACACCGCCTGCGCCTCGGGGCCGACGAGGAACGCGACGAACTTCGCCGCGGCCGCGGGTTCCGTGGCGTCGCGCAACGCCGCCGCCGGATAGGTGATCTGCGGGCCTTCGCGCAGTGGCACCGTCACCGCGATGCGGACCTTCTTCGATATGAGCGCGTCGGTCCGGAACACGAAACCGGCGTCGGCGTTGCCGGCCTCGACAGCGGCGAGCACAGCGCGCACGTTGTCGAGCGGCACGCACTTGCCGCTCACCTGCGCCCACAACCCCAGTTTCTGGAGATGCGCTTTCGTGTACGTGCCGACCGGCACCGTCGCGGGCTCGCCGATCGCGATGCGCTTCACGTCGGCCTTGGCGAGGTCAGGCAAGGCGGCAACCGGCGCACCGCCCTCGGCGGTGACGACGACCACGAGGAGGTTGGCGAGGATCGTCCGCCGCGTGCCCGTGGCGATGAGCCCGGCCTGGGCGAGCTGATCCACGCGCAGTTCGTCGGCTGAAACGATCACATCGGCCGGCGCGCCCGACTGGATCTGGCGCGCGAGCGAGCCCGAGGCGCCGAAGTTGAAACGCAACGTGTCCCCCGTCGCCTTCGTGTAGACGGGGCTGAGTTCCTTGAGCGAGTCGGAGAGACTGGCCGCCGCGAAGACAGTGACCTCGGCCGCGGAAACGCCCACCGCCACCAAAGCGGCGGCCACCAAGGAGAGGATGCGAATGGAGTTCATCGAGTTTCTGAGCAGAGGGTTTCGGTTGACCACGACGGCAGCGAGTTTCATTCCGGGCGCCAAGTTTTGACCGCCGACACCAGCAGGATCAGCGCGAGCACCGGCAGGAGGATCCGCGAAGGCACCGCTCCAACCAACAAACCTCCCACCATCGCGCCGCCGAACGACCCCAGCGCCAGCCACGCCACAAACCCCCGCTCCTCGCGCAAGACTTCAAAACTGCGGTCGCAGCTGTACCGCGCGAACCCGACCAACATCGTGGGCAGGCTCACCGCCAACGACAAACTGCCGGCCAACCGCACATCGATCCCGAACAACAGGACGATGGTGGGAATCAGCAGCTCCCCACCGGCCACCCCCATCAGCGAGGCCACGGCGCCGATCCCGAAGCCCGCCGCCACGCCGCCGCCTACTCTCGCCGGCCCCAGCGCAGACGTTTCGCCCGGATGACCATCTCCGTGTCCGAAAAGCAACGCCACCGCGATCGCGACCAACAACCCCGCCAGGACACGATGCAACGTCGCCGACTTGAGTCGCGTCGCCCAGCCGGCCCCGACCCACGCGCCAAGCAGGCTGCCGGAAAGCAACACCGCCACGACCGGCCACTGCGCCCACAGCGAAGCCACCGAGATGCTCCTGGTCCGGAACACCAACGCTGCAAGGACCACGACCAGACTCGTCGCCTTGTTGAGGATCACCGCGCGCAACGCCTCGAACCGAAACAGCCCGATCAACAGCGGAAGCCGGAACTCCGCGCCGCCCAACCCGACGAGTCCGCCCAGCAGGCCGACTGAGAACCCGCACGCTACCACAAGCGGATACTGGGTCTTTGCGTTCATCTCGGTGCAACGTGATTTCGGAACAGGCTCCACTGGATCACCGCATCGCCTCTCCAACAAGCTGGTCCCACGGTTCGTCGAGGCGTTCGCCGAGGCGGAGGCGCTCACGCAATCGACCGAGCCGGCGGTCGAGTGCGGCGAGGCGCACCCGGTTCGCCTCCTCCTGTCGCGAGGGCTCGATCACCTGCTGCACCGCGCCGTGCCGAATGACCAGCCGCCGCGCGCCCGAGAGAGCGAGCAGCGGATCATGCGTCGAGAGCAGCACGATCTTCCCCTGGTCGACGAAGAACTCCAACGCTCGCGTACGGTCGACGCCGGCATTCTCGATCTCGTCGATGAGCACGACCGGTTTCGGGCTGAGAAACGCGGCATCGGCAATCATGAGCGCGCGCGACTGGCCGCCGCTGAGCTGGGTGAGCGGCGTCTCCGGACCGAACGGCTCGCCGGCCATGCGGACCGCGGCCTCCAGTACCCGCTGCATCGCCGACTCCGGCGCCGCGAGTGCGCGGCTCTCCGCATGCATCTTGAGAAACTCCGCCACCGGCAGATCCATGACGAAGTTCATGTTCTGCGTGATCTGCGCGACGATTCTGCCCTCACCGGTGAATCGCGATTCGGACGCCGGCGCCTGGCCGTCGATCAACACGGTGCGCCCAGTCGGCGTGTCGCCTTGCGCGAGGCATTCGATGTCGCCCAGGAAACGGCTCTTGCCCGCGCCGGTCGGACCAACGAGGCAGACGATGTCGCCCGGTTTGAAGATCAGGTCGAATTGTTCCGGATTGCCGCTTTTGTCGCGACCGCGGCGGATCTCGAGCGTGCGCAACGTCACGCCCTCCCCCATTGCCGAACGTGCTCCGAGGAACGCTGCGATCCCGTCCGCAAGCCGCTCGTAATCCCAACCGCTCTCCGTCCGAAAATCCCAAGACTGCGCCTCCCACCACGAGCGCAGCGTGCGATGCGCCGCGCGGGACGGCAGCTTGTTGAGCAGCAGAAATTCGTCGCAACGCGGGTCGGTGAAGGCCGGTTCGGTACCCGTCCCCGCTTGTAGGAGCCTGCTTGCAGGCGATTCCGCGTTCCCCTGTACGAGCCTGCTTGCAGGCGATCCGTCGGCGGCCCGGGGCTCATGCGCAGAATCGCGTGCAAGCACGCTCCTACCTCCAGCCATCGACTCAGACATGGTTCGCCTCCTCGATCTGGATCTTGCGCACGGTGCCATGCTGATGCTCCTCGCCGATCTCGGTCTCGCCGAGGCAGTACGAGCACACCGCTGCGGGCACGGAGAAGCGCAGCTTGCCGCCGGTAAGCGGCGCGTTGTCGGGCGCGGCGTCGAGCAGCCGGCTGACCTCCCACGAGCCCTGGCCGGTGATGCCGTTGACGAAGAGCAGCCGCGCCTTGGCGTTCACCTGTCGAACCCGGAATGCGAACACTTCGCGTTCGGCCTGGCTCACGATGTCGCCCTTGGTCACGAGCACGACATCAGCCGTCTTGAGCATCGGGCCGATCTTGCGCGGCGTGTGCACGCCGGCGAGGTGGTCGAGCACACACACCGCGAGATGCCCGCGAATGTGCGGCGCACACCGGTTGCACAGGCCGGCGCTCTCGCTCACGAGCAGGTCGAGATCCTGTTTCCGGCCCCAGGCCGCGCAGTCCTCGATGTTGGTGATGAAGTAGTGGTCGGGGCAGAAGTTGCCCGAGAGTCCGGTGAGCGCCGGGATTCCGGCCGCGCGGAACCGCTCGGCGTCCTGGCTGCCGAAGCAGTCGAACTTCACGAGGCCGACCTTGCGCCCCTCACGCTGCAAATGCGCGAGGCTCTTCAGCAGCACGGCGGTTTTGCCCGACGACGGCGGCCCCGCAAAGGTGACGAGTTTCATTGGGTCGGGGTAGGAGCCTGCTTGCACGCGATTCCGCAGCCGGTGGTTCGCCGAGCACAGATCGCCTGCAAGCAGGCTCCTACACTCGGAAAATTCGTCTGCGTGATCATCGGCTGGATTCGTAGCCGCGCACGAAGGCGGCGTTCATCGTTGCAGCGACGGCCGAGAGGTCGTGGCTGCGCACGTAGTCCCACCCCACCCAGCGGAGTTTGCCGGGCAATGGCGGCGCGTCGGCGCGGGCGGGAGCAAAGCCGATCTTCGCGAGATGCGCCGACCAATCGGGACCGCACAGATAGTTCTGCGCAACACCCGCCGCCAGCGTGGCGTCGGCCTTGCGGAACAAGTACAGCGGATTGAGGTACGCGCCCTCCTCGGGCCAGACGATCCTCGTGGCCTCGCGGTGCGGGCAGCTCTTCGCGAAGAAGTTGGGCAGGAGGTAGAGCGCGGCGCCCTTCGGGTTCGCGGTGCCCGCCATCTTCGCCATCTCGGCCGGGTGGCAGAAGTCGCGCACGTTGGCGCCGAGCGCGGTAAGCCCGTCCTCGCCGTGGTCGCGACCGAGCCCGTGCACGATCGACTCGTGGATGTCGCCCGGCTCGCCGCTGATGATCACGTCGTGCCGGAAATCCGGATCCAGCACGTCGGCCCAAGTGCGTGGCACCGGACGGTCGCCGAGCCGGTTCAGGTCGACCAGCAACACCTCCGGCACCGCGCCGTAGACGTGGAACTGCCGTTTGGGATCGACCAGCCCGGCAGCTTGGAACTCCGGCCGAATCGCACCGCCCTCGATTATGCCGAACACGCCGGTTTCAAACCAGCGCCGCAAAAACTCGGGTCGGTTGTAGTCGCCGAAGCCGTTTTCGGAGATCAGGCCAGGCAGCTCGGCAGCATCGGTCGTCTGCCAGAGTTCGTCATAGGGATTCGGCGAGTGGCAGCCGGCCGGCATGAACCACGCCGGCGCCGCCCCACCCTTCGCCTCGAGCACGCGGAAATGCCGGTGCAACCGCTGTCGGAGCTCGTTGCGGATCGGACACGGCGCATGGCCGAGGTAGTCGAGCCGGCGCCGCTGGTTGTTCTCGGTCTCGGGGAAGACCGGTTCGTCGTTGAGCAGGTCGGTGGAGTCGAGGGAGAGGGTCATCGTTCGTTGGAAGGAAGCGGGATTCGCGCCAGCGACGGCGTTCACGAGCGACTCGGCACCGAGAACGCGATGGGCAGCTCGACGCGGGTACCAACAGCGCGGCCGTCCTTGCGGCCGGGGCTAAATCTCCAGCATGCAACCGCCTGCAACGCCGCCACACCCACGCGTAGCCCAAGAGCGAAATCGGCGTTGCTCGTGTCCCAGTGCATCTCGCGCGAGGCGCACGCGGCAACGTCGGCCCGCTCCATCACCTTCGCCCAGTGCAGCGGCACTGCGGCGTCGGGGAAGGCGTCGAAGTGGGCATGGACGGCTTCACATTCACCACCGGAGTCCGCCTACGCGATCGCTCGAGTATCCGCGGGAAACGGCAGCGGGAGGTCGTCGCCGGTATCCTTGAGCGCGACGCCGCTGAGGCCACGGCGGGCAGATTCGAGCAGGAGCTGCGCGAGCTTGTGCGCGGCGGCCTTCGGCGGGAAGCCCTCCGGCCGGATGTTCGAGACGCAGTTGCGGTCGGCATCCGTGCAGGCCGCCCGCGGCATGAACGTGAAGTACGCCCCGAGGCTGTCGGGCGAGCCGAGGCCGGGGCGCTCGCCGAGCAGCATGAGCGTGTGGCGCGCGCCGAGCAGCTCGCCGATCTCGTCCTGCAGCTTCACGCGGCCGAACGGCGCAAGGAAGATCGGATACAGGCTCCAGCCAGCCGCGCGCAGCAGCGGGACCAGACACGTGAGCACGGCGCCGGTCTGGCGCTCGGCGGCGAGGGCGGACAGGCCGTCGGAGACAACGATCGCGAGGTCACGCACGCCCCACTTCGGCTTCCGGGCGACCAACGCCGCGCGCGACTCCGGTGCCAACTGGCGCCCGAGATCGGGCCGCACCAGGAACGTGCGGCGATCCGGCGCGGCCGTGTTCACCGGCACGTTGTCGAGTCCGGCCCGGCCAAGCGCGTCGCCGAGCGCCTCAGCGTGGAACTCCATCTGCACGGCGTCGCGGGCGCGGGCATGGGCGAGCCGGAAATCGAGCAACGACTCGGTGCGCACGCTGCCGCCGGCACGGCCGAGCGCGATGCGCGCCGAGGTGAACCGCGCCAGCGCGCGCCAGGAGTCGGCGTCCGCAGGAGGCTCCGCGCCGAGGACAGGCGAAACCGGGGTGGTCTCAAACGAGGGCATGGTCGATAAGGGCGTGGTGTTCGCCGACGGGCAACAGGCGCCGTCCACCGGCGACGATGCGCATCTTCTCCAGCCACGCCTCGAACTCCGGCGCCGGCTTCAGGCCGAGCGCCTGGCGGAGGTAGTGGCTGTCGTGGAACGAGGTGGACTGGTAGCCGAGCATGATGTCGTCGGCGCCGGGGATGCCCATGATGTAGTTGCAGCCCGCGACGCCGAGCAGCGTGAGCAGGTTGTCCATGTCGTCCTGGTCGGCCTCGGCATGGTTGGTGTAGCAGATGTCGCAGCCCATCGGCAGGCCGAGGAGCTTGCCGCAGAAGTGGTCCTCGAGGCCGGCGCGGATGATCTGCTTGCCGTCGTAGAGGTACTCGGGGCCGATGAAACCAACGACCGTGTTGACCAGCAACGGCGCGAAACGCCGCGCCACGGCGTAGGCGCGCGCCTCGCAGGTCTGCTGGTCCACGCCATGGTGCGCGCCGGCGGAGAGCGCGGAGCCCTGGCCGGTCTCGAAGTACATCACGTTGCTCCCGACCGTGCCGCGCCCAAGCGAGAGCGCGGCGTCGCGCGCCTCGGCGAGCAACGCGAGGTTCACGCCGAAGCTCTTGTTCGCGGCCTCGGTGCCGGCGATGGACTGAAACACGAGGTCGACCGGCGCGCCACGGCGGATGGCCTCGAGCTGCGTGGTCACATGCGCGAGCACGCAGGACTGCGTGGGGATGCCGTAGCGCCGGATGATCTCGTCGATCAACCGCAGCAATGTCTCCAACGCGGGCACACTGTCGGTCGCGGGGTTGATGCCGATCACGGCGTCGCCGCAGCCGTAGAGCAGGCCGTCCACGATGGAAGCGGCGATCCCCTTCGGGTCGTCGGTCGGGTGGTTGGGCTGGAGCCGCACCGCGAGCCGGCCGGGCAGGCCGAGGGTGTTGCGGAACGCGGTGACGACGCGGCACTTCTTGGCGACCAGGATGAGGTCCTGGTTGCTCATGATCTTGGAGACGGCGGCGACCATCTCGGGCGTGAGCCCGGGGGCGAGCGCCGCGAGCGCGAACTCGTCGGTCTCGTAGCGCAGCAGCCACTCGCGGAAACCGCCGACGGTCAGGCCCGAGACCGGCGCGAAGGCGGCGCGGTCGTGGGTGTCGACGATGAGCCGCGTGACCTCGTCGTCCTCGTACGGGATGAGCAGGTCCTCGAGGAACCGCACCAGCGGCACCTCGGCGAGGCAGAGCTGCGCGGCGACGCGTTCCTCCGCGGAACCGGCGGCGAGGCCGGCGAGCTCGTCGCCCGAACGCCGCGGGGTCGCCTTCGCGAGGAGCTCGCGCAACGACGCGAAGTCGTAGCGGAGTCCGCCGGAGTTGAGCGACCAGATGGAGGAGTTGGGCATAAGCGCAGCGCGTGGAGTTACTTCACCATGAACTTCTCCGGCAGCCAGAGAGCGATTTCGGGGAAGACCATGAGGAGCACGATCGTGAGGAACATCAGCGCCGAGAACGGGATGATGGAGGCGTAGATGTCCTTCAGCGGGAAATCCTTCGGCGCCATCGCCTTCATGAGGAAGAGATTGTATCCGAACGGCGGGGTGATGTAGGCGATCTGGCAGGTGATCGTGTAGAGCACGCCGAACCAGACCAGACTGAAGCCCAGCGAGTTGACCATCGGGATGTAGAGCGGGGCGACGATCACGAGCATCGCGGTGTCGTCGAGGAACATACCCATCACCACGAAGGAGATCTGCATGAGGATGAGCACGTGCCAGCGGCTCAGGCCCCACTCGTTGAGGAAGATGCCCTCGATGGCCTTCACCGCGCCGAGACCGTCGAACACCGCGCCGAACGCCAGCGCCGCCATGATGATCCACATGAACATCGCGCTGATGTTGAGCGTCTGGCGCACGGTGTCGTGCAGGACCTTCTTCGTGAGCCGCTTGCGTCCCCACGCCACGAGCAGCGCGGCCAGGGCGCCCACTGCGGAGCTCTCGACCAGGCTGGTGACACCGCAGAGGAAGAGCCCGAGCACGATGAACATGATCACCACCGGAAGCAGGCCGGCGGAAAGCAGGCGGAGCTTCGCGCGCAGCGGGATGTTGATCTCGTCCTCCGAGGCGAGCGGGGCGAGTTCCGGCTGCAACCGGCAACGCACGATCACGTAGATGATGAACAGCGCCGCCATCAGCAGGCCGGGCAGGATGCCCGCGAGCCAGAGTTGGCCGACGGGTTGCCGCGCGATCATGCCGTAGAGCACGAAGACCACGCTCGGCGGCACGAGGATGCCGAGCGAACTGCCCGCCTGGATCACGCCCGAGACCATGCGTCGGTCGTAGTTGCGTTTCAACATCTCGGGCATCGCGATGCTGCAACCGATCGCCATGCCGGCCACGCTCAGGCCGTTCATCGCCGAGATGAGCACCATCAGCAGGATCGTGCCGATCGCCAGGCCGCCGCGCCACCGGCCGGTCCAGACGTAGAGCATGTTGTAGAGGTCGTTGGCGATGCCCGACTCCGAGAGCATGTAGCCCATGAAGACGAACATCGGCAGCGTGAGCAGCGGGTACCAGTTGAGCAGTTTGATGCTGGCGTTGAAGCCCATCGCCGCCGCGCCGTCGCCCCAGAGCAGGAGCGCGGTCGCCACCGCGACGAAACCAATCATGCCGAAGACCCGTTGGCCGGTGGCCATGAGGACCATCATCCCCAGGAACATCACCAGCACGATCATCTCGTGGCTCATCGCAGCTCCTTCCCGCTGGCGCCCGCCACATCGCGGATGATCCGCGCGATCACCTGCAACGTCATCAGCAGGATGCCGACGGCCATGATGATCTTGATCGGGGCCATCGGCGGCGCCCAGGCGGTGTAGTTCTTCTGCCCGTATTCAAGGGCGTAGAGCGAGCTGGAGACGGCGCCGTTGAGCAGCACGCCCAGGTAGAAGAGCACGATGAAGCCGGAGACCGCGTCGACGATGTACTGGGTGCGCGGGCTCCAGCGCGCGCGGAAGACGTCCATGCGCACGTGCGCATCGTCCTGGAAGGTGAAGCCGCCGCCGAGCAGGTAGTAGGCGGCCATCGTGAACTGCGCCATCTCCATGACCCAGATCGCGGGCGACTTGAAGACGACGTTCGAGATCATCGCGTAGGTCAGCACCGCCATCATCACAAAGAGCAGGTACATCGCGAAAAGGCCGACGCCGCGATTGGTCGTGTCGACCGTGCGCACGTAGCCGCGCAGGAACACCCCCACCCCGCCGGCGAGGCGCTCGTAGGCCTCGTCGGTCGTGAGCAGGCCCGTGTCGGGTCGGGGCGACGCACCGGTGCCAACGCCGGCATAGGCCGGTTCCAGCCCGGCCCCCATGAAGGCGAGGGAATGGCGGTGCACGTGGCGCATCGGTGGTTCGGATTCGGAAGAGTCGGCGGCGGACATGGGGGATTCCTCGGAGCGGAGGTGTGGACAGGGAGAAGGTTGGGATGGGCTCGAACGACGACCGCTGCCCGCCAGAGGTAGGGCGGTTTCTCCGAAACCGCCGCCACGGTTGTCCGCCCGCGGCGGCGACGCAGGCACGGCACGGCCCGCGGACGTTTCGGAGAAACGTCCCTACCTCGGCGGCAAGCGCTGGCTCAGTCTTTGCGATACGGAGGAACCGGCGGGGCGTCGCTGGCGACGCCCGCCGGGTTCAGCCGCGGTACGGGCGGCCGGCCTTCTGCATGAGGTCGTTGTAGTCCTTGAAGATCTGCACGACCTTCGCGGCGCGCGGGCTGGTCTTGGCGATCTCGTCCCAGAATTTCACGGCTTCGTTCTCGACCGTCTTCCATTCCTCGTCGGGGATGGTGGTGAGCTTGAGCTTGGGGCCCGTGACGCGGAGCTTGGCCTCGCCGCCCCAGTACCAGTACTGGCGGTAGTAATGCGAGCTGTCCATGCACAGCTTGAAGAGCGTCTTGAGGTGCTCGGGCACCTTCTCCCAGGACTTCGTATTCGCGAAGTACGAACCGCACCACGCGCCGGCGATGTTGTTCGTGAGGAAGTAGTTCGTCACGTCGGCCCAGCCCACGGTGTAGTCCTCGGTGATGCCGGACCACGCCACACCGTCGAGTTCGCCGGTGCGCAGAGCCATCTCGCAGTCCTCGTACGGGAGCGTGACGGGCACCACGCCGAAGCGGGAGAGGAAGCGGCCGGCGGTCGGGAAGGTGTAGACCTTCTTGCCCTTGAGGTCGGCGAGCTTGTTGATCGGCGCCTTGGTCGCGAAGTGGCAGGGATCCCAGGCGCCGGCGCTGAGCCAAGTCACGCCCTTGATCTCCGCATACGACTCCTGCCAGACCTTATCGAGGCCGAACTGGTAGAAGAGCGTGGGGATATCGAGGCTGTAGCGCGTGGCGAAGGGGAAGTAGCCGCCGAACACCGCCACATCGGCCGGCGAGGCGATGGAGTCGTCGTCGCTCTGCACGGCGTCGACGGTGCCCGCCTGCATGGCGCGGAACAGCTCGCTGGTCGGAACGAGCTGGTCGGCGCAATACAGCTCGATCACCATCTCGCCGTTGGCGGCCTTGTTGAAGGCGTCGATCGAGGGCTTGATGACATGCTCGGCCAGCGCGGGTCCCGCGTAGGTCTGCAAGCGCCACTTGATGGGGGCGGATTTCGAGCCGATCACGTAGGGGGCGGCGATGGCCGCGGAGGCGCCGATGCAGGCTTTCTTGAGGAACTCGCGTTTGTTCATGGGAGGAGCGGGAAGTTACGTTGTGAGGTGGGAACGTTCGGCGTTGTTTAGCAGAGCGGATGCCAGCGGCGGTGACGCTGGGTCGCCCCTGCGCCTCACGCGACATCCGTGCAGGCCATGGCAAAACTTGGGCACCCGCCGCCGGTTACCGTCGGAAACCGACACGGATGTAGGGCAATAACGCCCACTCGGGAACACCGACCGTGCAACTGGACGAATTCCTCCACGGCTTTGCTCGTGACGCGCGACGCCCGCCGCCCACACTCCGCTCCCATGCGCTGTTTTCATCTTCCCCGCCCCACCCTTTTCGTCGCCGCCACCGTCCTCGCCGCCATCTCGCTCGGGGCGCGCGAGGGGTCCGCCGAATACAACCAGGCCGTACGCACCACCCCGTTGCTGCGCACCACGACCGATGTCGCGGGCACTCCCATCGTCTACCCGACCGGCGGCGCCGCCGAGGTCACCGGCGTGCTCGTCGAGCTGCCGCCCGGCGCCGAGACCGGATGGCACAAGCACACCGCGCCCTGCTTCGCCTACATCCTCAGCGGCGAGATCGCCGTCACGCAGAAGGACGGCCCCACGCGCACCTTCCGCGCCGGCGACGCCTTCGCCGAGCTGATCGACCTCGAGCACAACGGCCGCACCATCGGCGACACCCCGGTGCGCCTCGTCTTCTTCGCCGCCGGAGTGAAGGGACGGCCGTTCACCGAGAAGAGCGCGCCCACCGCCCCGCAGCGTTGAGCCTCGACCGAGCGCCCCCGCCGAACGCGTTTCGCTCCGGAAGGCAGGAAACCGGGCCGGTGCCGCGGGCGGGGTGCCGCCAGATGAACGTGAATTAATCGGGCGTTCATGAACGCTTCACGCGCGGGGTGTAGCGTTCGGCCATGCGCTTCCACCATCGGCTCTCCTTCCTGCTCGCGCTGCTGCCCGCCCTCGCCTTCAGCGCCCCCCTCGCCGTCGACCCTGCCTCGGTCAAGATCACCGTCGACGCGCATGCCACCATGCACGCCTTCACCGGCACCCTCGAGAAGGCCGCTGTGTCCCTCGACGCCGACCCGGAGTCGGGAACGATCACCACGGCGACCGTGCGCTTCGCCTGGGCCGACCTAAAGACCGGCGACAAGGGCCGCGACAAGGAGATGATCCATTGGGCCACCGCGACGAGCCCGGAAGGCGTCTTCCTACTCCTGCGGCTCGCCCCCGGCGAAACACCCGAGTCGTACACCGCCACCGGGTCGCTCGCGCTCAACGGCCGCACGAAGGAGATCACCTTCCCCGTGAAGATCGTCCGGGACGCACGCGGCTGGGCGGTCTCCGGCGCCACCACCATCGACCACCGCGACTGGGGCCTGCCCAAGATCCGCAAGTTCGGGATGCTCACCGTCGATCCGGTCGTGACCATCCGCTTCTCCCTCAACGCCGCCGCCGGAGCCTGATCCCATGCCGCCCTTCGCCCCCCTCGTCTCCATCGCCGCGCCGACGCCCGAGCCGGTCGACTTCCTCCGCCGTCACCTGCCGCCGTTGCCCGGACTCGAACCGAAACTGCGCGGGGTCCTCGCCGAGGTCGGCGCGCACCCGGGCTCGCTCTTCCGCCTCCGCGTGGTGCTCGCCCTCGGCCGGGCGCAGAACCTCGACGAGGACACCGCGGGACGCCTCGCGGCCGCCGTCGAATACTACCACACCGCCTCGCTGCTGCTCGACGATCTCCCCTGCATGGACGATGCCGCCGAACGGCGCGGCCGGCCCTGCGCGCATCGACTGCACGGTGACGCCGCCACCATCCTCGGCGCGCTGGCCCTCATCAATCGCGGTTACGCGCTCGTGGCCGAGGCGACCGCGGCGCTGCCGTTCCACCTCCGGAGCGAAGCCACCGAGATGCTCGACACCTGCCTCGGGCCCGCCGGCCTCGTCGGCGGGCAAGCGTTCGATCTCGCCTTCGCCGCCGGCCCCCGCTCCGCCCGCGCCGTCGGCCGCGCCGCCATGGGCAAGACCGCCGCGATGCTCCGGCTCGCGCTCGAGCTGCCCGCGCTCGCCGCCGGCGCCTCCCCCATCGAGCGACGCCGGCTCCGGCACCTCGCCGTGTACTGGGGGCTTCTTTACCAGGGGCTCGACGACCTGCGCGACCTGCGCCTCGCCGCCGCCACCGGCGCCGCCAAGACTGACGACCGCGATGCGACCCTCGGCCGCCCCAACCTCGCGCTCGCCACCGGTGTGCCGCAGGCGATCTCCCGGCTGCGCCGGATCGAGGGCCTCGCCGCCGGCACGCTCCGCGACCTCGTCGCCTGCGGCCGCTTCTGGTCGATCCTCCAGCTCTTCCCCCGGCAGCTCGCCGCCCCGTTGGACGCCCTCTGAGTCGCAGTGGGTTCAGAGTTCAGGGTTCGAAGTTCAGTATTCGCTGTTCGAAATTCGTATCCCCTCATTCCATCATCTGCCCGTACCGCATTCCGCCTCCCGCCTCTCCCCCGATGACTTTCTCCGCGCTCATCCGCGTCAACCTCCGCCGCCACTGGGTTCGCACCGGCATCGGTGTCGCCGGCATCGCCTTCGGCTGCGCCGCCATGCTCACGATCCTCTCGATCGTCCTCGGCGCCATCGGGATGTTCGAGCGCATCCTCGACACGGATTCGCAGGTACTCGTCTTCGAGCGCGACGTGTCCGATCTCTTCTTCAGCAGCGTGCCCGCGACGGCCGCCGCCGAGATCCGCACAATCCCCGGCGTGGCCGCCGCCAACCCGGTGCTCTTCGGCATCGTCTCCGCGCCGGGCCATCCGATCATCACCTGCTTCGGCGTGGAGAACGACAACCCGCGCCTCACCGGCGCCACCTGGCTGGCGGGGCGCGCCGGCGATTTCGGCGCCACCGATGGCGCCGTGCTCGGCGAACGCGCCGCCACCTTCTTGAAGGTCTCCCTTGGCGACCCGCTCCCGCTCGGGCACACCACTTTCCGCGTGGCCGGCATCGTGCGCACCGCCAACGGCTTCGAGGACGGCGGCGTGTTCCTGCCGCTGGCGGCGGCGCAGACATTCTTCAACCGCGAAGGGCTCTCCTCGATCGTCGCCGTCAAACTCGCCGACGGCTCGGGGGCCGCCGCCTTCAAGGCCGAGATCGCCCGCCGCTATCCGAAGCTCATCGCCCTCGAGAACCGCGAGTTTGCCCAGGGTTACTCGCAGTTCCGGATCATGAAACTCACCGGCTGGGCCGTCGGCATCTGCGCGTTCCTGCTCGGCGGTCTTGGGGTCGCTAATACGATGCTCATGTCCGTCTTTACCCGCATCCGCGAGATCGCGGTGCTGCGGGTCTGCGGTTTCTCGAAACTGCAGGTCGCCCGCATCGTCGTGACCGAGGCGCTCGCGATGGCCGTGGCCGGCTGCGTGCTCGGCCTGGCGCTTGGATTCGGCGTCCTGCTCGCGATCCAGCAGGTGCCCCAGCTGCACGGCTACGTGCAGGCCGTGGTGAGCCCGCTCGTGCTCGCCGGCATCGTCGCCACCTCGCTGGTCACCGCCTTGGGGGGCGCGCTCTATCCCGCCGCCTACGCCACCCGCATCGAACCCGCCGAAGCCCTCCGCTATGAGTAACGCCCCCCTCCCGTCCACCCGTGGCGCCGCCCGCCAGACCGGCCCTTCCCCCGCCGTAGAGGTCACCGGCGTCTGGAAAGCGTTCGACGCCGGTCGCGTGCCTGTGCTCCAGGGCGCGGATGTCGCCGTCGCCCCGGGGGAGATGGTCGCCCTCTGGGGGCCATCCGGCAGCGGCAAGTCCACCCTCCTCCACCTTGTCGGCGGGCTCGACCGTCCCGATCGCGGCGAAATCCGCGTGCTCGGCGGCCCGGTCGAAGCCGAAGCCGACCGCGTGCGGTTGCGCCGCCACCATCTCGGCTTCGTCTTCCAACTGCACAACTTGATCCCCGACCTGACCGTCGCCGAGAACTGCGCGGTGCCGGCGCTCGCCGTCGGCCGCCCCAGTCCCGAGACCCGCGCCCGGATCGACGAACTCACCGAGGCCGTCGGCATCGCCCACCGGCGCGGCCATCGCGTGCAGGACCTCTCCGGCGGCGAGCGCCAACGCGTCGCCATTTGTCGGGCACTGATGAACCGCCCGGAGGTCATTCTCGCCGACGAGCCCACCGGCTCCCTCGACGAGGACACCGCGACCAAGGTCTTCGCGCTCTTCCGCGACCTCGTGCGCCGCGAGGGGGCGGCATTGTTGCTCGCGACCCACGAGCGCCGCTTCGCCGAATCCTGCGACCGCATTCTGCGCGTCACCCACGGCCGGGTCCTCCCGCTCTGAGCGATGACGCCTGCACACGCCCGTAGGGTCGGACCTCGCGTCCGGACCGTGCAGAACGCGGACGGCACGCAGTCGAACTGCGGCCCTACAGTCGAATTCCTCGCACCGTCTTCCGTATTCTCAGCTGCCTCGTCCACCGTCCCGGCGGAGGCCGCCCTCGACTGTTCCCGTGCCGGCCTCGCGGACCTGGCGGCCCGCTTCAGCCTCGGCTGGCTCGTGGCGGCGAACCTCGTCGGCGTCCTCCTCGCCGTCCTGCTCCTGTGGCCGGATCTTGGCGACACGCTCGCGCCCCTGACCTACGGGCGCTGGATGCCCGTCCACCACAACGCACAGCTCTACGGCTGGTGCGCCCTGCCGCTGGTCGGCCTGCTCCTGCGGGCCTTCCTCGTCCCCGGTCGCGCTGGCGAGCGGCACGCGCTGCTCGCTTTCGCCGCGTGGAGCACCGCGCTCGGCTTCGGCGCGTACTCCTGGCTCCGCGGCGAAGCCAGCGGCAAGCTGTTCCTCGACTGGACCGGCACCGCCCGCATCGCGTTTCCCGTCGCGCTCTGCGTGCTCTGGGCCGTACTCGCCCACCACGCGTTCGCCCGCCTGGCGGCGGGCGCCGCCGCGAGTTCCGGGTTTGGGGTTTCGGATTCCGGGAGGCCGAATGGTAGGGCGGGCTTTACGCCCGCAATCTCGGCTCATGCCCTCCTGGCGGGCCCAAAGCCCGTCCCGCCACCGGAAGCCCCGGCGGCGGAGCCACACTCCGCGATCCGCGCTCCGCGCCTTCCCGATCTCCTGCGCTTCGGGCTCGTCGCGGCGCTGCTGCTCGTGCCGCTCGTGATGCACTACGCCGCGGGGCCGCGCACGTTCCCGCCGGTGAATCCGGACAGCGGCGGCGCCACCGGCGTGAGCCTCTACGGCTCCACGCTCGGCCTCGTCGTCGTCTACGCCGCCGTGCCCTGGATGGTCGCGCTGCCGCTGCGGGCGGGCCGGCGCCGTTCGCGCCTCACCTGGGTGGGGCTCGGCGCGGCGTTCGCGGTCTTCGGGTTCGTCAACCACGGACACGGCTCGCACCACGACCGCGACCAGATCGTCACCCTCGCGCTCCTCTTCCTCGCCCCGCCGCTGCTCGCCCGTGACTGGCGCCGCTTCGCCTGGAAGCCGGCGGCCCGCGGCTGGTTGGTCGCCGCGCTGGTCTGGGGCGCACTGCTCGTCGTCGACGGCTGGGTCACCTTCCTGCCCGGTTTCTCGGAACGGCTGAAGTTCACCAATGCGCTCGTCGCTCACTCCCACCTCGCGATGGCCGGACTGATCACGAGCCTCAACATGGTGTTCCTGCTTCATCTCGGCGACTCGCCGCGCGTGGTCGCCGCCCTCGGCGCACGTGCGCCGTTCTGGTGCTGGCAACTCGCCGCCGCGCTCCACATCGCGGTGCTGCTTGCCCTCGGCTGGTTCGAGGGTGCCGCCCCGTGGCTTGTGCACGGCGGAGGCGATACGGTCCGCCTGGCCTACGCCGCCCGGCTCGCCGCCGGCGCCGCCATGACCGTCGCCAGTCTTTGGTGGCTGACCGCTTCCTTGCGCGCGGCCCCTCGGGCCGTCCCCGACGAATCGAATGCGACCTGACCGACACCGCTCCGTGCCTCTGCCGCCGGCAAGGGTCGGCCCCGCCACGAAGCAACCGCCCTCGATGGCGCGGTCACTTCGCTTCGGAGGGCGCGGCAACCGCCGCCACGTTCGTCGCTTCGACCGGGGCGAGATGGGTCCGCAAAAACCCCTCGATCTCGTTGAGCTGGGTCACTCGGTCCAGTTCCGACCAGTCGGAGTGCGTCGCGAAGGGGAAGCTCTTCGAGCGCACGTTGGGATTGTGCTTCTGCAACGCCTTGAGCATCTCGCCCGCCTGCGAAGCCTGCACGACCCAGTCGTACTCCCCGTGCATGATATAGATCGGCTGGTGCAGCTCCCCGGCCCGGAGCAGCGGATCGATGAAGCGTTCGTTCGCCTCGAAGTCCTTCCGACCGAGGATGTCCTGCCAGCAGGCGAAGCCATACCGGTTGTCAGCCCGCCGCCAGTCCTTCTGCATGTCCCGCAGATGCGACACCGCCGACACGGCAATGCCCGCCCGGAAGATCTCCGGATACTTGATGAGACTCATGTAGGTCGCCCAGCCGCCGAAGCTCGCCCCCGTGATCGCAATGCGCTTGGGATCGATGTTGCCCGCGGTGAGCGCCGCGCGGACGCCGTCCGCGATGTCGTCGAGCACCACGGTGTCGAGACGCGCGCGCAGCCCGGCCGCCTGGTAGGCGGCTCCGTAGCCGGAGGAGCCGCGGAAATTCACCTGCAGGACCGCGTAGCCACGGGTGGCGAAGAACTGGTTGGTGGCGTTGAAGCTCCAGCTGTCCCGCGCCATCGGGCCGCCATGGACACTGACGAGCAGCGGCAGAGGCCGGGAGGAGGGTTGGGGCGGCAAGGTGAGGTACGCGTGGACCGTGGCTCCGTCGCGGGCCACGAAGTCCATCGGGGCGGTCTTCGCCAAGCGGCTCGGTTCAAGCCGCTCGCTGTGCACGAAGAGGCGCACGAGTTTCTTCTGCTCCAGGATGAAAGCGTAGATCTCGCCGGGGTTCTGGTCACTGCCGACGAAGTAGATGAACGTGCCGCCATCGTCGGACCAGGTCACCGGCCGCACCGACTGGCCCGGGAACTTGCCCTCGAGCGCCTTCTGGACGGCGGCGAAGCTGGGGTCGAGCCACAGGACCTTGGGTTTCTCCGCGTTGTAGACGATCCCGATCACCTCCGACGTGGCGCGATGAACCAGGACCCGGCACTCGCTGTAGTCCGCCTCCGTCAGGTCGTATTTCGGATGGCTCGCGATCTTCCGGACGATCCTTCCCTGCGACAAGCTGTAGGCGGCCAGCTGGAACGTGTCCGATCCCACCCGCGTCGAGATGTAGATCGTGTCGCCATCCTGGCCGAGCGACTCGATCTCGACATTGCGATCCAGATACTGATCGCCCCTCCCCGAGAACTTCAACCCGGGTTCCTTCACGGTCGAGTCGAGCTTCACCCAGCGTTTGCTGTCCCCGATCCGCGCGAAAAACTCCTTGGTCGCACCGTCGATGACATAGCGCAACCGCGGCTCGCCGTTCGGATCGAACAAAGTCCAGCCGTTCTCCAGCTCGTCCCAGTCGACCGTGCGTTTCGCTTTCGTGTCGTAGGACACCGTCAGGCGCTCCCACCAATTCACTCCTTCCACGATCAGCGAAAGAATCTCCGGCTTCTGCTCCGCACTCCGCACGATGCTCAGCACCTTGTCCCGCAGCTGGGTGCACGCCTTCGTCTTCACGTCGAGCAGCTTCAGCTTCTTGTCCACGACGAACGCGACCGTCTCGGATCCAGCCCAAACCAGCGAACCGACCCGCTTGTACTCCTTGTCCGCCGCCACCTCGCACACCGGCTCCACCGTCGCGAGGTCGAAGATGACGATGGCGAAGTGATCGCCCCGGTCCTGGGTCGTCGCCAAGTGCTTCCCATCGCGGGAAAGCGCGAGGAGTACCGGTTCCTCCGCCTTGCACAACTCCACCGCCGAAACGCCTCCGGCGCCCGCCGCCAATCGCGCCCAGAGCTCGCGCGCATCGTACGGCGCCGACACGAGGTTCGACCGGATTTCCTTGGTGCCCGAAAAGACATGCAGGTCGCTCACCTCGTCGACCCGGTTGGCCGTCTCCACCTCGACCCGCTTCGGCTGCCCAGCCTTCAACCGGCCGATCGGCTGCAGGTTCACCCCGACGGAACCGTTCGTGACGAACACCAGGACCGCATAACAATCCGCCAGGTCGCCTGCGCTCGTGACGTCAGCACTGTAGCGGAAAAGCACTTGGTTCGGTCGCGACCGCTCTTTGGCGGAAACGCTCTTCAGCGGATCAAGGTCGGCCTTGATATTGGCCACCGTCACCTCGCCCGAGCCGAAGGCTTCGGCGGGATTGATCTGCACATTGCCCGTCCAGGCGTCCTTCCGTTTCCCGTCCTTCAACACGAAGGCCTTCTGGCCGCTCGCCGCGACGATCGGGAGCCACTCCCCCTCGTGTTTCGCCCGCACCTCGATCTGGCCGATCGCCTGATGCACCAATGACACCGCCAATGACACCGCCAACAAAGTACAACGACACATGTTCGCTTAGGATTTCCTCGAGTAACCTGTTTCCAAACCGCCATGTCAACGGTCCACCCCTCGCATCATTTGCCCTGAACGAAGAGGCCCCGGGTCGACGGGATCGCTGGGCATGAGACCCGACCACGGATTCCGCCAGCTGCCGGCCGTCGTCGCGATCGCGGCGACGTACGTCTTCTTCCTGCTCTTCGCCGAGTTCGCCCTGCTGCACCTGATGGAAGCCCGCGCGACCGGGCCGGTCGCCCTGCGCCTCGGGCTCGCGTGGCTCGGCGCCGGCGGCGTAGTCGGCAGCGTGCTCGCCGCGCGAGCCTCCGGGCGGGCGCTCCGACCGGTCCTCGCGTCGGGCTTCCTCGGATGCGCGTCCGCCGCGGTGGTGGCCGCCCTCCTGCCCGCGACCGCCCCCCTCGCACCGGTGGCGGCGCTCACCGGCCTGGCGCTCGGCTGGCTCACGGTCCACCTCGCCGGTAACCTCCATCGTCTCCTCGGCGAAGCCCGCCTCGGGCTCCACACCGGTCTGGGCACCGGGCTCGCCTACGCGTTCTGCAACGTGCCGGCGGTCTTCAACGCCTCACCCGTCAGCCACGCCTGGTTCAGCGCGGCGGCCTGCCTTGCCGGTCTCTGCGTCGTCCCGGCCTTGGCCGACGCCGAGCCGGCCACAGCGGCCTCCTCCGCGATGCCGGGTCGGCGCGCGACCTTCGGGTTGCTGCTCGCCGCCTTCGTGGCGCTGGTCTGGCTCGACTCCGCCGCGTTCCTGCTGATCCAGGAACGCCCGACGCTGCGTGCGCTCACCTGGGCGACTCCCGGCCAGCTCTGGGCCAACGCCGCGGTCCACCTCGCCGCCGCTATCGTCGCCGGTTGGCTGCTCGACCGCGGGTTCCTCCGCCTCGGCCTCGCGCTCGCCGGGCTCGCCCTGCTCGCGGCCTCGTTCGCGCTCGCCCACGGCGGCGCGGCGGCGACCCGGCTTCATCTGCTCTATCCCGCCGGAGTCTCGTTGTACTCGACCGCCCTCGTCGCCTTGCCGGCGATCACCCGGCGGTGGGCAGGTGGTGAGCGCACGGCCGTGCGCGCGGCGTGGCTCTACGTCCTCGCCGGCTGGATCGGCTCCGCGCTCGGTATCGGCATGGCGCTCGACCAGCATACCATCCCCAACGCGTTCCTGGCCGCCGCGGGCGTGGTGATCGCCGTCGTCCTCCTCGCCTCCCGCGCCGGCCTGCCCCGCACGGCCGGGCCACTCGCCGCACTGGTCCTGGTGCCGTTCGTTGCTCCCACTGCGCGCGCCGGAACGGAGTCCAGTGCGGTGGCCGCGGGACGCGCCGTCTACATCGCCGAGGGCTGCCTGCATTGCCATTCCCAGTTCATCCGCCCCGGCACCCGGGACGAGCCGCTCTGGGGCCCCTCGCGGCCGCTCGCCGAGATGCTCCGGGAGGAGCCGCCGCTGCCCGGCAACCGTCGCCAAGGACCGGATCTCCAGAACGTGGGCAACCGCCGCTCGCCCGACTGGAATCGCCTGCACCTCCAAGAACCGCGCGTGCTCGCCCCCGGCTCCGCCATGCCGAAGTACGCCCATCTCTTTCGCGACGGCGATCCGCGCGGCGAGGCTTTGGTGGAGTATCTGGCCTCGCTCGGCGCCGACACCACCGAGGCCCGCGCCGGAATGGTCGCCGCCTGGACACCGCCCCGCCTCGCCGGCGATCCGCGCCGCGGAACCACGCTGTTTGCCACACTGTGCGCCGCCTGCCACGGCACCGACGCCCGCGGCCACGGTCCGCTCGCCGCGCGCCTCGCGGTGCCGCCCGCCGATCTCGTCGCCGGACCGCGGCCCCGCACCACCCGGCCGACGCCAGCGGCCACGGCAGAGGAGCTGGCGCGCGTAATCCGCTTCGGCGTCCCCGGCACCGCGATGGCCGGCCACGAAACATTGCCCGACGAAGACATCGCCGCGTTGACCGCGTTCGTCGTCGCGCTGAGTGTCCCGCGCACCGCCCCATGAAAGTCCTCATCGTCGAAGACGACCGGAAGGTCGGTTCGTTCGTCCTCGGCGGCCTCGCCGAGGCCACCTACACGACCAAGCTCGTGCGCACCTGTGCCGAAGCCCGCGACGCGCTCGCCGACGACACCTTCGACGCCGTCGTGCTCGACTTGGGCCTGCCCGATGGCGACGGGCTCGAGCTGCTGCGCGAGTGGCGCGCCGCCGGCTTCAACGAGCCCGTGCTCATCCTCAGCGCCCGAGATGCCGTGGCCGACCGCGTGAAGGGCCTCAACCTCGGCGCCGACGACTATCTCGCGAAGCCCTTCAGCTTCGACGAACTGCTCGCCCGCCTGCGCTCGCTGCTGCGCCGCCAGGCGACCGCGAAGACCACCGTGCTTGAGCATCGCGGCATCCGCGTCGATCTGCTCGCCCGCACCGTGACCGCCGCCGGCAAACCCGTGACGCTCACCAACCGCGAGTTCGCCCTCCTCGAGCTGTTTCTGCAGAACGTCGGCCGCGTCCTCACCCGCACCATGATCGCCGAGCGCGTCTGGGAGGCGAGCCACGACCTCCAGACCAATCTGATCGACGTGTACGTGCGCCGGCTCCGCCAGAAGTTCGAACAGCCCGGGGACGAGCCGCTGATTCGCACCATCCGCGGCACCGGCTACCAGCTCGCCTGAACCGGCGCCGCCCCCGCCCGACCAAACGATCGTCCACCGGCGCCGAGCGCCCCCACTCCCCGTCGCCATGCCCCGTATCCGCAGCTTCGCCACCCGGCTCGCCCTCACCTACGCGTTGATCACCACGTTGACGGTCGGCGTCGTGCTGGTCGCCGGCCGGCTGATCGTGGGCCACCAGATCCTCCACGGGATCGATCTGCTCAACGCCGCCGAGTTCGCGGAACTGGCCGACCGGCTGCCTCCGCCGCAATCCTCCGCACTCGACACCCATACCACGGAGGTCCTGCGCGAGCACACCGCCATCGACGCCTCGATGTACTTCTTCCAGGTCGACGCCGCGGACGGCACCCCGCTCTTCCGCTCGGCCAATCTCGGCCCGCACCGGCTGCCCCCTGCGGTGTCGTCCGACGAGGGCGTCACAAGCGAGTTGCCCGAGATCGGCGAGATCCGTCTCGGCCGATACCCGTACGGCACCGTGCACATCCTCGTGGCTTCGCCCTTGGCCCAGACCCACGAGCTGCTCGACCAGCAGACCTGGGCGTTGCTCGCCCTCGGCGTCGCCGTCGCGCTGCTGAGCGTGGGGCTCGGCTACGGTTTCAGCCGGATCGTCCTGCGCCCCGTGCGCGCGATCGAGCAGACCGCCGCCCGGATCGGGGCGGAGAACCTTTCCGAACGCATCCCGGTGCCGACCGGCCGCGACGAACTGGCCGAGCTCGCCAAGTTGCTCAACCACACGTTCGACCGGCTCGAGGGCGCCTTCACGCAGGTGCGCCGATTCACCGCCGAGGCCTCGCACGAGCTGAAGACGCCGCTCGCGCTCGCCCGTCTCCATGCCGAGAAGCTCACCCGCTCGACGCTCTCCGCGGACCAATCGCTCCAGCTCCAGTCGCTGCTCGCCGAACTGCAGCGTCTCCAGAAGATCATCGACGACCTGCTCCTGCTCTCCCGCACCGACGCCGGCGAGATGCCGCTCGACCGCAAGGTGCAGAACCCGCGCGACCTCGTGGCCGAGTTCGCCGAAGACGCGCAAGCCCTCGCGGAGGACCGCGGCCTGCGTCTCCACCTCGCCGCCAACGACGCCGGCGTCGCCATCTACGATGCGCCCTGGCTACGGCGAGTCCTCCTGAATCTGCTCTCCAACGCGCTGAAGGTCTCGCCTCCCGGCGGCACGCTGACGCTCGCCTCCACCATCGCGCGCAACCGGTGGAGCGTCTCGCTCGAAGACGAAGGTCCCGGCGTCCCGCCCGAGGCCCTGGAGCGGATTTTCGAACGTTTCGTGCAACTCGGCGGTCGGCCCGCCGGCCCCGCCGAAGGCGCGGGCCTGGGGCTGGCGATCGCGCGCAGCATCGTGGCCCTGCACGGCGGCCGGATCTGGGCGGAGAACCGTCCCGATCGCAGCGGCCTGCGCGTCACGATCGAGCTGCCTGCGAGCGGCTGATGCGGCGGGGCCCGCCGGCGCCGGAGGCATCCGCGCGGTCGGGAGCGCGGAGAGGTTTTACAATCGGAGGACCCCGATTACGGTCCTCACGTGCCCCCCCGTCACGCCTGGACGCGATCGCCCCTACTCCGCCAGTGTCTCCTTCGCATGGCTTTGCTTCTGGCCATGCTTCCCCTGCCCCCGCCATCTGCCCGGGCCGAGGACAAGACACCGCTGCCCGCGTTCATCAACTTCTACCAGGACCGCGGCCTCTCGCATTCCAACATCCGGGCCATCGCGCAGGATCGGCACGGATTCATCTGGCTGGGCTCGACCCTCGGCCTGAACCGTTTCGACGGATACACCTTCAAGGCGTTCATGCGGAACGACCAGGAGCCGGGCAGCCTGATCGGCAATTTCGTCTGGGCATTGCTCACCGACCGCGAGGGCGTGCTCTGGGTCGCGACGGACAACGGCCTGGACCGCTACGACGAGGCCACCGAGACCTTCCACCATTTCCGGATGGAACCCGGCAACCCGCGCTCCCTTCCGAACCCGACGGTGCTCGCTCTGTTCGAGGACGGCGACGGCACCCTCTGGGTCGGCAGCCGCGGCGGGCTCTCCCGCATGGACCGCGCGACCGGGACATTCGTCACCTATCAGCGAGCCCCCACGGTTCCCGGCAGCATCAACGCCAACAGCGTCCGCTTCATCACCGAGGATCCGGTCACCGGCCTGCTCTGGCTCGGCACGAGCGACGGCCTCGCCACCTTCGACCCGAAGTCGGCGCGCTTCGCGTCCTTCGTCCACGCCCCCGACGACCCCGAGAGCCTCTGCCACAACGGCGTGAACCGGGTGCTGATCGACGGCGACGGCGTGTTCTGGGTCGCGACCGACGGCGGACTCGATTCGTTCACCCCTTCCTTTCGGCGCCTGCCGGCGGGAGGCGAGAATCCGGGACGCCAAGTCTTCAGTCATTTTCCCAACAATCCTGACGATCCCACGAGCTTATGGGGCCGCTTCTTCCGCGGGGGCGTGATCGATCAGGAGGGTCGCCTTTGGGTCGCCTCGGACGAAGGGCTCAACCTGATCGACCGACGCAGCCGTCGCGTCACCCACTACCGCCACGTCCCGGGTGACCCCGACAGCCTGGCGGACAACTACACCTACGCGGTTTTCGAAGATCGTTCGGGCGACATCTGGGTCTCGACGGTGAGCAAGGGCGTCTGCCGCCTGCGCGGCCCGGCGAAGCCCTTCCGG
Source organism: Verrucomicrobiota bacterium (assembly GCA_023446735.1). GTDB lineage: Bacteria > Verrucomicrobiota > Verrucomicrobiia > Opitutales > Opitutaceae > CAJCBL01. Next base: position 14,125 of record JAEXPQ010000273.1, on the reverse strand, counting down.
GTAATGCGCCACGAGTACACCAACCCGAACAGCCTGGGCGACGACCGGGTCACCTCGCTGTGCATCGACGCCCGCGGGCACCTGTGGGTGGGCACCTCGACTGGCATCGGCGTCCATGCGGACGGCCGCTGGACCCGTTACACCGGGGCGGCAGCGGCGGCCGCCGGTCTGCCGACGACGATCATCGAGGCGCTCGCGGCCGGTCCGGACGGGCAGGTCTGGGTCGGCACGCGCGACTCCGGCCTGTTCCGTTTCGACGGCAGCCGTTTCATCTCCCACGCCTCGCCCGCGGGCAACCGTCCGTCCACCGCGCCGGAGTCACCATACACCGGACACGAGGTGAACGGCCTGCAGTTCGACCGCACCGGCCGGCTCTGGATCGCCGCCCGGGCCTACGGCCTCGACTACTACGATGGAACCAAATTCGTCCATTTCGGCCCGCTGCGCCCCGGCGCCACGGAACCGCAGCGGCCGACGGCGCACACCGTGCTCGGGGCGCTCGATCGCGACGGGCGCTACTGGTTCTCCGGCCAAGCCCAGGGCCTCGTGAGCCTCGACCCGGCGAAGGACGAGTTCCAGGCCTACCTGCCGGTGCCCAACTCGCCCGGCGACTTCGCGAACCGCGGGATGTATTTCGTCTTTGCCGACGGGGACCGGAGCCTGTGGGTCGGCGGCATCTCCGGGCTCCACCACTTCGACCTCGGCACCCGTCGTTTCACCCGGCGCCTCACGCAAGCCGACGGGCTGCCGTGCACGGCGGTCACCGCCTGCGAGACCGACGATCGGGGCCGGCTTTGGCTCGGGACGGTCGAGGGGATCTCCTGTTTCGATCCGGCCACCGGACGCTTCCGCAACTACGACCGTGCGGACGGACTGCCCGGCCGGAGCATCTCGGTGCGCACCTCGGCCCGCGGCCCGGACGGACGGCTCTATTTCGGCGGGGTCGGCGTGGTCTCGTTCCATCCTTCCGAGCTGCGGGACAACCCGGTTCCGCCCGCGGTGGTGCTGACGGACTTCCGGCTGCTCGATCGGGCGGTCCTCGTCCGCCCCGACGGGCCCCTGACCGAGTCGATCACCGTCGCGAAACGGATCCGCCTGGGGCCGAAGCAGAACGTCTTCACGTTCGGCTTCGCGGCGCTCGACTTCACGGCGCCCGAGAAGAACTCCTACCGGTATCGACTCGACGGCTTCGATCCGGACTGGCGCACGGCCGAACGCGGCCAACGCAGCGCCACCTACATGAACATGAGCCCCGGACACTACGTCTTCCGCGTCCAGGCGGCGAACAGCGACGGGGTGTGGAACATGGAAGGCACGTCGCTGCACGTGGTGGTCGATCCCCCGTGGTGGCAACGATGGTGGTTCCGCGGCGCCGTCGTGTGCTTCTTCGTCGCCGCCCTGCTCGCCGGCATCCGCTGGCGCGAGCGCGCGATCCGGCGGCTCAACGCCAGGTTGGAGTCCGAGGTGGCCGCGCGCACCGCCCAACTCCGCTCCGCAGTAGCCATGCGCGAACGGGCGGAGGCGGCCCTGCGGGAATCCTACGTCGAGTTGGAGCAACGGGTCCGGGAACGGACCGCCGAGCTGCACGAGAGCACCCGCCGCCTCGAAGCGCAGATGAGCGAGACCACCCGGAAGGCCGACCAACTGCAGGCCAGCGAGGACCGGTTCCGGCGCCTCAACCAGCAGCTGGAGCAACGGGTCTCCGAGCGCACGGAGGCGCTCGCGGCGAGCAACCGCGAACTCGAGGCCTTCTCGTACTCGGTCTCCCACGACCTGCGCGCGCCGCTCCGCAACATCAGCGGCTTCGTCGAGCTCCTCCGCCGCCAGCTGCAGGTGCAGCTCGCCCCGGCGCACGCCCACTACCTGGAGGTTGTCTCCACAGAATCGATCCGCCTCGGGCATCTCATCGACAGTCTCCTGAACTTCTCCCGGATCGGCCGGGCGGTCGTCCAGCGGCAGGACTGCGAGCTGGCTTCCCTGGTGGCAGCGGTGCGCGCGGAGCTCCAGCCTTCCCTCGCGGAACGGGAGCTCGAATGGCGCATCGGGCCGCTCCCGCGGGTGGTGGGCGACCCGACCTTGCTCCGGCAGGTGTTCGAGAACCTGCTGGGCAACGCCGCCAAGTTCACCCGCCACCGCCGCCCCGCCCTCATCGAGGTCGGCGAACTCCCGGCCCCGTCCGCGGCCGAGGTCCTCGTCTTCGTCCGCGACAATGGCGCCGGCTTCGACCCACGCTACTCCGACAAGCTCTTTGGCGTCTTCCAACGGCTCCACAAGACGACCGAGTTCGAGGGGACCGGCGTCGGTCTCGCCAACGTCCGGCGCATCATCGAGCGCCACGGCGGCCGGGTCTGGGCGGAGGGGAAACCCGACGCCGGGGCGACCTTCTTCGTCGCCCTGCCGCGGGGCGTGCCGCCCGAGCCCGCCGGATGAACGACCGCGCGAGGCCCGGCGCGCGGGCCCTGGGCTCGCCTTCGTCCGCCGTCGCGAACGCGGCGGCGCCCTACTCTTCCCGCAACCGCCGGATCCTCCGGTCGGAGATGTTCTGCCGGGTCACGATGAAGTATTCCGGAGCGATCGGCTTTGGCACACGCACCCCCGCGAGCAGATCCAACGCCGCCTTTGCCGCCGCGCGACCAATCTCGTCCGGCAATTGCGCCACCCAAGCGTGGAGTTGGTCCGCCTCGATGGCCTCCGCGACTTCGGCCGGCAGTCCGACTCCGAACCCGAGGTGTTTGACCGCGCCGGCACGGCCCTTCGTCTTGAGGGCGCGCATCATGTCCAGGCTGCTTCCGGTATACAAGGTGGCCACGGCCCGGGCGTTCGGGTGATTGTCGAGCAACTTGCAGCATTGCAGGTAGTCGTCGTGTATCCTTTCCGTCGAGTCCCGGTCGGCGCGGACGACGGCTTCCGGACGGACCCGGCGCAACTCGCCGAGGAACTCCCGCTCGCGCACAACGGTCACGTCGTAGGATACGATGTGCAGCAAGGCATACTCATCCGTCGGTCCGGCTAGCGCGGCGAAGGCCCGGGCGGCGGCGCGGGCCATCTCCGCCTGATCATAGCCGATGGCCACGTGGCCCAGGGGCTCCTCGGTCGGCGGGGTGTCGATGACGACCACCTTCACCCCACGGGACGCGAGCGCCGCCAAGGGCCGCCTGAAATCCTCTACCGAGAGCGGGCCGACCAGAAGCGCGGCCAGGTTCTCCTCTTCCGCCAACAGATCCAGCAAGGCGAGCTGTTGCCCGGTGTTGCTGGATACACTCGGCGCCTTGGCGACGAGCGTCCCGCCGGCTTGCCGGACCTCCGCCGCGGCTCCCGCCTCGACCGAGCGCCAGAACGGGGTGCGATCCTTCATCAACAGCCCCACCTTGGGCCCATCGGTGGCGCGGCAGGGTACGGCGCAGGCGAGAACCAGGCAGACGAGACACCCAAAGGCCGTTCGAACGGGGTTGTTGTGCATCGGAGCGACGGGGGACCGCCACATAGAGAACCCACTCCGGAGTTCGGCGCAATTCCAGTCGCGCAACCACGGTCGTTCCGTCCGAAAATCGCCCGCGGCCTCGGGAACACGTGCGCCCCTGCGGCGCGGCCGCTCGCCTCAATTATAGCTCTTGTCGCTCGCCCGATAACGGCGCGAGGCCGCCAACGTCCCTTCGACGATGAGAAGCTCGGTCGTCTCCTCGAGGTACACCCGCTCCTGGCTGTAGATCGGCTCCGGGATGGAGCGCATCACGCCGGTGATCGGGTCCACATATGGAATCTCCCGGGTGCCGGTCACGACCTGCCGGACGCCCGCCGGGGCGCGATACGAATAAAACCACACCTCCGCCGCCACGCCCTCGCGTTTGATCGCCTTCACCCGGCGCGGTGCGCCGATCAGCTCGCGCACCTGGGCCGCGGGCATGCCGATCAGGAGTTCGGTCCGCGCCGGCTTCGCGGCCGGGGCCGGCGCCGCACCGGCCGCGGCGACCGCGGGAGTGGCGACGGCTCCGGTCGCGGCGGCGAAACACGCGACCAGACCAAGGAGGAGAGGTGAATGCAGGGGATGCTTCATCGCCGGGCACTATCCCGCCGCGCCGCAAACCCCTTCACGCCGCGCGCCGATTTCCCCGCTGCACCTGGCCGGCCGGCGCGAGGGCCTTCGCGCGCCGGTTCAACCCAGGAAATCCCGGATCTCGGGGATGTGCTCCACGCGGGTGCCCCCGCGCTTCCGGGCGAAATACTTGTCGTTCTCCGGCATCGCCTCCTCGATCTCCTCGTCGGACTCGTCGGCCAGCGCGATGTCCTCGTCGAAGACCTTGGACACGCGGCGCGCCTCCGGCACGAGCAGCACGGCCGGGTTCTTCAACGCGTCGCGCCGCACGATCTCGTACAGAAACGGATAATACTGGTCGCGATAGCGCCTCTCGAAGGCGCCGACCCACTTCTGGTCGAGCCCCTCGACCTTCGTGAACAGCACGACATCGGCGTAGTGCGCGCACGCGTCGTACCACGGTTGCAGCTCCTGCTTGGCGTGGAGCAGCGCGGCATCGGCGATGAAGATCACCCGCGCCAGGCGCACGTTGTGGCGCATCTGGAGCTCCTCGCGCAGCGCCTCGATCTGGTCGACCGGGTTGCTCCGGCCGTCCGCGACGAGGAACAGATGCGTCGCCTCCTCGGGCACATCGAACTGGACCTCGGGTTTCGCCCAAGTCCAACGCCCCACTCGGGCGCCGCTCTGGGCGAGCGCGGCGTCGCCGGCGGGATCGGGCGCCTCGGCGGCACTCAGCAGCACCGCGGCGCGGTCCTCGGGCATCAGGCCTTCGGCGATGAGGTCGGCGAGCACGATCCGGCGCTTCGCGCCCGCGCTGCCGAGCATGAGATAGAGTTCGACGGCCTTCGTTGCAGATCGGTTTGGGGGTAACGCGGACCGCGCTCAGAAACGCAGGGCCGAGCGCTGCGAATGCTGCCGCATCCAATGATCGACCAGGACGAGCGCGGCCATCGCCTCGACGATCACCACCGCGCGCGGCACCACGCAGGGGTCGTGGCGTCCGCGGCCCACGAGCTCGGTCTCGTGACCGGCGCGGTCCACCGTGGCCTGAGCCTGCAGGATCGTGGCGGTGGGCTTGAAGGCTACGCGGAACACGATCTCCTCGCCGTTGCTGATGCCGCCCTGCACGCCGCCGGAGCGGTTCGTCTTGGTGCGGACCCGGCCGTCCCTGGACTCGAAGAGGTCGTTGTGCTCGGAGCCCTTCAGCCAGGAGCCCACGAAGCCGCTGCCGATCTCGAAACCCTTCGTCGCCGGCAGCGACAGCATCGCCTTGGCGAGATCGGCCTCGAGCCGGTCGAACACCGGCTCGCCGAGCCCGGCCGGCACGTTGCGGATCCGGCATTCGATCACGCCGCCGACCGAGTCGCCGTCGGACCGCACGGCCTTGATGCGCTCGACCATGAGCGCGGCGCTCGCCGGGTCGGGACAACGGACCGGCGAGGCCTCAACCTCCGCCAACGTCGGAAAATGGGTGCACTCCGGCGCGGCGATGTTGTGGATACGCGTGACGAACGCGCGGATCTCCACGTCGCCCGCCTTCGCGAGCAGCTTGCGCGCGATCGCGCCGGCCGCCACGCGGCCGATGGTCTCGCGCGCCGAGGAGCGGCCGCCGCCGCGGTGGTCGCGGATGCCGTACTTGGCCTGGTAGGCGAAGTCGGCGTGCGAGGGGCGGAACTTGTCGCGCATCTCGTCGTAGGCGCCGGGCCGCTGGTCGGTGTTGCCCACCACCAGCGCGAGCGGGGTGCCGGTCGTCGCGCCCTCGAAGACGCCGCTGAGGATCGTGACCTTGTCCTCCTCCTTGCGCGGCGTCACGATGTCGCTCTGGCCCGGCCGCCGGCGATCGAGCTCGGCCTGGATCTCTTCGGCGGTGATCGGCAGGTTCGGCGGACAACCATCGATGACGACGCCCACTCCGCCCCCGTGGCTTTCGCCCCAGGTGGAGATCGTGAAGAGTTTGCCGAAGCTGCTGCCCATGATCCGGCGAAGTTGCGGTCCGCCGGAGAGCGCCGCAAGCGCGGAGTCGCCCGCGCCGCGAAGTCCGGATTTGCCAGCACCGAGCGCGACTCCGAGCCTCGGAAACTCCCATGCGCCTCTCCGCCGTTTCCCTTTTCGCCGCCGCCCTGTGCGGCCTCGCCGCCCACGCCGCCCCCAAGATGCAGACCATCGCCGCCGACGATTCCCGTTTCCGCTACGAAGGCCGTTTCGATTTCGCCCAGCCCGCCGCGCCCGCCGTGGTCTGGCAGGCCAGCCGCATCGCGATCGATTTCGAGGGGCCGAAGGCGACGCTCCTCTTCGACTGGGCCGAGGGACAGAACTTCTTCGACGTCACCGTCGACGGCCAGACGACCGTCGTCGCCGTCAACAGCGACCGGCAGAACCGCGTGACGCTCGCGCCCGACTTCGGTCCCGGCCGCCACCGGCTCACGCTTTTCAAGCGCTCGGAGGCCTCCGCGGGCTTCGCGCGTTTCCGCGGCCTCGAGCTGCCGCTCGGCGCCCACGCCTGGGTGCCCGCTGCGCCGGCCTACAAGTTGAAGCTCCAGTTCTTCGGCGACTCGATCACCGCCGGCGCCTGCAACGAGGACCAGGGCGAGGACCAGTGGGAGGACCGTTCCACGCACAACAACGCCAAGAGCTACGCCGCCTTCACCGCCGCGGCTTTCGGGGCCGACTACCGCAACATCGCCGTGAGCGGCATCGGCATCGCCGCAGGCTACTATCCCGAACTGATCGGCGACGTGTGGGACCGCCACTACCCGACCGGCAAGTCACGCCGCGCCGATCTCGCCACCTGGGTGCCCGATGTCATTTGCCTCAACTACGGCGAGAACGACGGCTCGTTCACCACGGTGAACAAGCTGCCCTTCCCGGCCGAGAAGTTCACCGCCGGCTACGTGGCGCTCGTGGGCGCGATCCGCGCCGCCTACCCGCAGGCGCAGATCGTGATCCTGCGCGGCGGCATGTACAACGGCGCCAAGCACGACGGCCTGCGCACCGCCTGGGAAGCCGCCGTCGCGCAGCTCGAGGCCAAGGATCCGAAGATCCACCACCACGTGTTCACGCACTGGTCCGGCCCGCATCCCCGCGTGGCCGACGACCGCGCCATGGCCGACGAGCTCATCGCCTGGCTGAAGACGCAGGAGTTCATGGCCGCGTACCGGTGAGCCCCCATGTGGTGATCCGTAGGCTGGCAGAGCCCGGTCCACAAGTTCCGTTCCTCCGCAAGCGCCGCGCGACCGAGTGGCGTTCTCAGCTGCCATCGCGCCCACGGACGGCGAAGCACCGGCTTCGGCGCAGCAGTCACCGCACCGTCATGACCCGGTCGCTTTTGCCAGATCAGCCCTGACTCGTCCGATACCCTCCGGGCCGAAAAGGGACGTTTCCATCGTCGTGCGTGGATCAGCCATGGGCAGCTGCTCCCGGACGACCGTCCAATCCTTGGCGAGCCAGGCGCAGTATACGAAGAGAACCCGGTCTGCGGTGGCGTTCGGGTTTGCCGCAAGAAATGTCGTGAACGACTCCTTGATGTCCCGCCACACCTCCGGGCGGGCGAAGTAGGATTCGGGGAGCTTGCACAGGCTCCGGTGCCCCCGATGCGTCTCCCACAGGGTCAGCGCGACGCGAGGTCCCCATTCCGGATGGATCAGGCACTCGCGGGCGAACGCGAGGCAAGTATCGAGCGATCCGTGCCAGCGTTCGTCGAGATACCAAACCTTGTTTCGGCAAAGCTGTTCGGCACCCTGCCCGGTCGCTAATCCCCGAGCGAACCACTGCTCCATCTCCTCCGGCGGGGAGCACTCGCCCATGCAGACCTTGATCATGCTTTCCGCCACCATGATGTGGCGAAATCCCTCTGCCCACGCGGTCTCGAGTTCCGTTCGCGCAGTTTCGAGCCCAGCCCGAAACTGCTTCCAGCCCTCCTGCGTAACTTCATGGGCAAAACCGTTGCCGCGGGCCTCCCACGCCCGCTGCACTGCTCGGGTGCCGCGAAGGTAATGCTGGAAGGCCTTGCTACCGGAGCGGCTGGCCAGCACCGGATCAAGGGCACGCTCGGAGGAGCTGCGCCAATCCGGGTCCGTGCCAAAATAGTCCTCGGTGCGCACCGCGAGGAGCCAGACAAAGCTGTCCGGCGTGCTCCGGTCGCGGATCGCGGCCAGCGCCCCTCCTTGCGCGATCGCATGGATATTTCTGGAAATTGCCGGCAACTGCGCGCCTTTGCTGGCGAAGCGTACACAGCGCCAGGCTCGGTAGGCGACAAGGGCACGGACCCCGTCTGGATAGGGCAGGCCGCAGAACTCCTGCAGGATTGCAGAGATCTCCGCCGCAAGATCATCGACCGCCGGCACCCCAGGGTTGACGTACACGGAGTCGGCATGGACGCGAAACACAAGGTACCGCACGAACGGATCGGTACAGCCGTCCTGCACCGCCGCCACGGCCGCAGCCTCCAGCAACGGATCCCGCTTCCCGTCGTTCGCTTCCACAACATACCGACGCGCGAAGTCGAGCACAGCGGCATCGAAGCGCCGCTCTCGGGTGATCTCCCCCGCCCGCGCAATCCGCTCCGCGTAACGCTCGTCGCGCGACTTGAATCCCCCCGCGAGATAGACGACAGCCAGCACGCCCACCACCCCCAGCAGCCATTTCCAGCCCCGATCGACAAACAAGGAGAACATGCCGAAAAGGGGAGCATGGTGCGGATTATGCGTGCAACCTATTTCTGATGACACCGCACCATTTGCGCGCCGCGGAATGCCCGGACGGGGGCACTGCAGTCGCGAAAGCCAACGGGGCTTTCCGCGCCGAGCAGTGACACCGGCCAGTGCGCCCTCACCCGCCGAACGGGAAGATCCGGAAGAACTCGAGGAAGAACATCGCCGCGATCACGTAGCCGACCGCGGTGAAACCGCGCGGCTTGCCCGTCGCCACCGCCAGCGCCGCGGCGGCGATCAACCCGAGCCCGATGCCCTGCGCGATGCTGAACGTGAGCGGGATCGCGATGATCGTGAGCGCCGCCGGCACCGCGATCGTGAAGTCGTCCATTTTGATCTCCACCGCCGATTGCAGCATGAAGACGCCCACGACCACCAGCGCGGGCGCGGTCGCCACCGCGGGCACCGCGAGGATCAACGGCGTGAGGAACAACGCCGCCACCATCAGCGCCGCCGTCGTGAGCGTCGTGAGGCCCGTGCGGCCGCCCGCCTCCACGCCCGACGCCGACTCGATGTAGCTCACCACCGTCGACGTGCCGAAGAGCGCGCTCAGGATCGCCGCGACCGAGTCGGCGATGAGCGCGCGTCCGACCCGCGGCAGCCGGCCGTCGGCGCCGAGAAAACCCGCGCGTTTGGTCACGCCGATCAGCGTCCCGATGTTGTCGAACATGTCGACGAGCAGCAGCGTGAGGATCAGCGGCAACAGCTTCAGGAACGCCGCGCCGTCGGTCAGGAAACTCAGGTCGAGCTTGAGGAAATGCGGCGCCGGCGAGGCCGGCAGCGAAAACAGCGAGGCGGGCAACTGCGTGACCCGCCCGCCCTGCCCGTCCGCGACGAACAAACCGGCCACGGTGACCGCCGCGATCCCGAGCACGATCGCGCCCGGCACACGACGCGCGACGAGCACGGCAGTCAGCAGGATGCCGCCGAGGCAGAGCGCCACCGGCCCGCTGGCGAAGTCGCCGTGCGTGACAAACGTCGCGGGGCTCGCGACCACCACGCCGCCGTTCTTCAGCCCAATGAACGCGATGAAGATTCCGATCCCGCAGGTGATCGCGATCTTCAGCGGGTACGGGATGGAATCGACGATCTTCTCGCGCACACCGGTGACCGAGAGCAGCAGGAAGATGCAGCCGTTCACGAACACCATGCCGAGCGCCTGCGACCACGGCACGCCGGCGCCCAGGCAGATCGAGAAGGTGAAGAAGGCGTTGATCCCCATGCCGGGCGCGAGCGCGATCGGGTAGTTGGTCAGCAACGCCATCAGCACGGTCGCCGTCGCCGCGCTGAGCGCCGTGATCGTCACGAGCGCCGCGCGATCCATGCCGGCGTTGGCAAGGATCGAGGGGTTGACCGCGAGCACGTACGCCATCGCCGCGAAGGTCGTGAGCCCGGCCTGCAGCTCGCGACCGACCGTGGTGCCGTTCTCCTGAAGCCGAAAGAAACGCGAAAGCATGCCGCCACTCTCGCCAGCTCCCGCAGCCCGCGGCGAGACCGATTCCGCGGGCGCCCGGGGGGCCGGTCAGGGCGCGGCCGGCGGGACGCGCAGGGTCGCCTCAAGGTACACGGTACTCGCGCAGGCGCCGCCCTCCCCGCCGATCAGGTACGGCGTGAGTTGCTCCAACTCCGCCAGTGGCACCGCAGCATCGCCGACCCAAACCTGGCTCAGGTAGCCCTTGTCGGGCGACTCCAACGCCAGCCCTTCGTGCGGCCCCGGATGCAGCGCCAACCGCCAACCCTGCGGCCGGTCAATGGCGAGCGGTTGCACGACAAAGCCGCACTTCGCCATCTTGCGGCCCGCGGTCACGACGATGTTGTCCTCTCGAAACTCCAACGCCGGGTGCCCGAGAAGGCCCCGCACGACCGGCCCGGTCATCTGCACATCGACCACGCCCTCGGGCACCTCGTCCCAGGCGAACCGCCGCGCCGTCACTTGAAACGGCGTGTTCACCGCCACCACGTGCATGCCGAAATATGGCCGTCCGTCAGCCTGCCAGCGCACCGTGCAACGCAACCGCTCGCCCTCCCACGCGTACTCCCGCGTGAGCGCCGGATAGGCCGGATCGCGCCGTTCGTGCGCGAGGACCAAAACGCCGTCGCGTTCGCTCACGGCCGCGGCGGCCGCGTGTTCCCATTCGACCGGCGCCGGCCACACCCAGCGTTTCTGAGGTCCCAGCCAGAAGCGATGCCCGCCCCAGTTGGGCGAGTCGCTCGGAGCGGCGGGCGCGACCGCGGGCACGGGCGCGTCGAGCAGGTTCAACGAGCCGTCGGCAGCGCCGAGGTACATGAGCCGGCAGCGCGCCAACGACACGACCGCGCGCACCATGCCCTGCGTCGAGACACGGGCCGGTTCACCGCACCACTCGGTCGCGGACCACAGGGGCGCGGCCGCGCCGAGACGGGCGGCCGCGGTCAAGGCACAGAGGAGAATCAGGGCGCGCAGAGCAGAGGGCATGATTATTGGGGGAACGCGATGCGGCGTCCACAACGTGGATAGCGCGCCCCTCCCGTCGGCAACGAGCCCAAAGTGCACGGGCTCCCTGCGGGAGTTCATGCCCCGGAGTCGGCGCCAGCACCACCGCCGCCCCAGCTACGGCGCGGGTGCGGCGGGGAAATGCAACAGCACGGTCATCTGCGTGTTCACCGGCACAATGCGTCGACTGTCCGGGAAATAGTGGGTGCCCGGCTCGAACAACCATTGGCGCACCGCCGCCACCGCCGCCTCGGCGAACGGCGCCGGCGGCTCAAAGAGCGCCGACACTCGTTCCACCCTGCCCTGCGCGTCGACCACGAATGCCACATAGACACGCTGCGCGCGGGTTGGCGCCGCGGTCCCGGCGGGCAAGACCGGTTCGACTCGTTTCAGCAGTTTGGGCAGCTTCGCCCCGTCCGCGATCGCCTCGGGATCCGGGCTGGGCGGGAACGGCATGGGGTCGTCGGCGCGCGCCACGGGAAGCGCGACCACCATCAATAGGGCCAAAACACGCGAAAGGCCCGCGAGCGGGCGCAAGCAACGGGGATGTTTCATGGGGGGAATGCGGATCGCAGCGGTGATAATCCCGCTTCGGTCGAAAAGCCCGCGCCTTTCTCGTTTCGGCGACCTCCGGACCTCCCCCCGCCCCGGGGCGCTTCGGCCTTGAATTCGCCGGGGCACCGTATTCCCTTCCGACGCTCCCCTGCGACCGCCCCACGCTACCCAACCCGGGGGCACACACTGCCATTATGAACTATCCTCCGCTCGGATCGTCCATCGTTCGTTCGTCCGTCCGCCGCAGCACGCTCCTCGCCGGCGGCGCGCTTCTCGCCACCACCGCCCACGCCTTCGTGTTCACGCTGGGCGACGTCAAAGGCAGTTTCGATTCCACCTTCTCGGCCGGCGCGGCCTACCGTCTCGGCGATCCCTCGTCCGACCTCTATGCGACCACCGCGACGTTCGATGGCGTCCCCGGGACCGCCCAGTCGGTCAATGTCGACGACGGCAACCTCAACTATAGCCGCGGCTTCTACTCGCTCGTCCTCAAGGGCACCCACGACCTTGAGCTCAAGTACGGCAACCTCGCCGCCTTCTTTCGCACCACCTACTTCAAGGACTTCGAGGTCGGACGGGCCGAGCACCAGCGCACGCCGCTGAGCGATCACGGCCGCACCAAGGTCGAGCGCGACATCGGCCTGCTCGACGCCTACCTCAGCTACCGTTTCGAGGTCTCGGACATGCCGGCCAACCTCCGTTTCGGCCGGCAGGTGCTGAGCTGGGGCGAGAGCACGTTCATCCCGAACGGCATCAACGCCATCAACCCCGTCGACATCTCCCGCCTGCGCACCCCGGGCTCGGAACTCCGCGAGGCCCTCAAACCTGTGCCCATGTTCTCAGGTTCGCTCGCGGTGAACGAATCCCTTTCCTTCGAGGCGTTCTACTTGCTCGCGTTCAAGAAGACGGACCTCGATCCACGCGGTTCCTATTTCAGCTCCAACGACTTCGCCAGCGTCGGCGGCCGGAACGTGTTCCTCGGTTTCGGCGCCCTGCCCGACACCGGCACGCTCGGCGCCGTGCCGCGCGCGGCCGACCGCCTCGCCGACCACCAGGGCCAGTTCGGTCTGGCGGGCCGTTACCTCGCCTCGGGCCTCGGCGACACCGAGTTCGGTCTGTACTTCCTGAACTACCACAGTCGCCTGCCGCTGATCAGCGCCATCACCCCGACCCGCGGCATCAGCGCCGCCGAGGTGCAGGCCACGGCGGGCTCGCTCGCCCAGACCAGCCTTGTCCCGGCGATGGTCAAGGCCGGCTACCCGGCCGCGCAGATCCCCACCGCGTTGCCCACGCTGCTCGGCGCCGCGCTCACCGGCGTGCCCGCCAGCGCGCTCCCTGCCTCGCTCCAACCGTTCTACCCCGGCGCCGCCCAGATCGCCGCCGGCGCCAAGAAACTCGGCTTCCTCTCCGCCGCCGCCACCGGCCGCTACGTGATCGAGTACCCGGAGGACATCCAGCTCCTCGGCGCCAGCTTCAACACCAACCTCGCCAGCTGGTCCGTCCAGGGCGAGGTCTCCTACAAGCACGATCAGCCGCTCCAGGTTGACGATGTCGAGCTGCTCTTCGCCGCGATGTCCGCCTTGGATACACCCACCGGCACCCGCTACGGCCAGTTCAACCAGATCGGCAGCTACGCCGGCCAATACGGCGTGAACCTGCCCGGGTACCGCCGCCACGGCGTCTGGCAGGCCCAGGCCACCGCCACCCGCGTCTTCGGCCGGCTGCTCGGCGCCAACCAGTGGTCCCTCGTCGCCGAGATCGCCGGAGTCGCCGTCCCCGGCCTGCCCGACAAGAGCGTCCTGCGCTACGAAGCCCCGGGCACCTACACCACCAACGACGCCCTCGCGATGATCGGCACCGGCAACGCCGCGTTCACGGCGACCCCGGGCTCCGCCTTCGCCGACGACTTTTCCGCCGGCGCCCAGTTGCTCGCAAAGTTCGAATACAACAACGTCTTCTCCGGGGTGAATCTCGCCCCGAGCCTCGGCTACGCCTACGACATCTTCGGCAACACCCCGCTCCCGCTCGGCAACTTCGTCGAGGGCCGGCGCACGCTCACCCTCGGCCTGGAGTTCACCTACCAGAACCGGTGGACGCTCGACCTGCGCTACGTGAACTACGCCGGCGCCGGCGCCCGCAACGCAATCCACGACCGGGACTTCGTCTCGTCCACCATCAAGTACTCCTTCTGAACCCTTTCCTCCCGCCCATGCGCCACCTCCTCCTCCGCCCCCTCGCGGTCGCCGCGCTTCTTCCCCTTCTCCCCGCCGCGCTTCCCGCCGGCGTCTCGCCCGCCGAGGCCGCCCGGCTCGCCGCCGACCTCACCCCGCTCGGCGCCGAGCGCGCCGCCAACGC
>JAEXPQ010000264.1 GCA_023446735.1 Verrucomicrobiota bacterium | reverse complement strand
GCGTCTTCTCGCACAACAACACCTGGATCCACATCGGCTGGACCATGTTCGGCGAAGGCGACAAGGCCCTCGAGTACTACCTCTCGATCTGCCCCTCGGCCAAGCCCGACCACGACGTCTACCGCTCGGAGCCGTACGTCTACGCGCAGATGACCGCCTCGCAGTTCTCGCCGACCCCCGGCGAGGGCAAGAACTCCTGGCTCACCGGCACCGGCGCCTGGTCGTTCGTCGTCGCTTCGCAGTCGATCCTCGGCGTGAAGCCCGACTTCAACGGCCTGCGCATCGATCCCTGCGTGCCGAAGAAGTGGAAGGGCTACTCGGTGCAGCGCAAGTACCGCGGCGTCACCTACACGATCACGGTCAAGAACCCGAAGGCCAAGTCCAACGGCGTGAAGAGCCTCGTCGTCGACGGCCAGAAGGTCGCCGGCAACCTCATCCCGCTGCCGACCGACGGCCGCAAGGAAGTCGCCGTCGAGGTCACCCTCGGCGCCTAAGCGATCGTTCTCGTTCTCCTACTCGTTCTTCTCAAGGCGCGGCCCGCAAGGCCGCGCCTTTTTCTTTTCCGCATAGCAGGATCGCGCCGCGATTCAGCCCTCCGAATCCGGCCTTTCCCCGTAGCGGAACGCGTGAGCGTTTCGCCTTCCGTGGCGCTGCTCGCGAGAGCAGCGATCTGTCATCCTCCGCGTAGCTGAACGACGAAGTCGTTCAGCCCCTCCGCCGTCGGTCCTCTGTCCTCTATCCTCCGTCGTCCGTCCTCCGTCATCTGTCCTCCGTCGTCCGTCATCCGTCATCCGTCCTCTGTCGTCCGTCGTCCGTCCTCAGCACCGCCTCGCCCACAGCTCCGCGATCTTCAAGAGCACCTCGGCGCTCTTCGCCATATCCTGCAACGTCACCCACTCACGCTGGCTGTGCACCTCGTGCATGCCCGTGAAGATGTTCGGCGTGAGCAGCCCGCGCGCGGTGAGCTTCGAGCCGTCGGTGCCGCCGCGCACCGAGCGCAGCTTCGGCTCCAGCCCGCACGCCTGCACCGCCGCCTGCGCGAGCTCCACCGCGCGCATGTCCTTCTCCAACCAGTAACGCATATTCCGGTACTGCTCGGCGAACACGACCTCCACCTGCGCCCGCGGCTCCGCGGCGCGCAGCTCCGCCGCGGCGCGCTCGACCACCGCTCGCTTCGCCGCGAGCCCGTCGAGTTCGAAGTCGCGCAGGATCATCCGCACCGTCGCCCGCTCGCTGTTGCCGGAAATCTCCACCGGGTGCACGAAACCGTCGCGGTCCGCCGTGCGCTCGGGCGAACACTCCATCGGCAACGAGGTGACAAAGCGCCCCGCCAGCCGCAGCGCATTCACCATCACGTCCTTCGCCCATCCGGGATGGCTCGCCACGCCGCGGATCGTGACCGTGGCCGCGTCGGCCGAGAACGTCTCCCAGTCGATCTCGCCGGGCGACTCGCCATCGAGCGTGTACGCCGCCACCGCGCCAACACGCTCCAAGTCGAGCTTGTCCACGCCGCGGCCGATCTCCTCGTCGGGATTGAAGCACAGCCGGATCTTCCCGTGACGGATTTCCGGATGCCGCAACAGGTGTCGCGCCGTCGCCATCACGATAGCCACGCCCGCCTTGTCGTCGGCGCCCAGCAACGTCTTGCCACTCGCCGTGATCACATCCTGGCCGATCGCACCGCGCAGATGCGGCGAGGTTTCCACGCTGAGCACCTGCGTCGGATCGTCGGGCAGCAGGATCGGGTTCCCGTCCCATGCGCGATGCACGAGCGGCGTCGCTCCGCCGGGCAGCTCGGTCGCCGTGTCGGCATGGGCGAACCAGGCGATCGTCGGCGCCGCCTCGCAACCTTTCGCCGCCGGAATCGTCGCCAGCACATAGCCATGTTCGCCGATCTCGACCTCGCTCGCCCCGATCTCGCGCAGCTCGCGTTCGAGCAACCGCAAGAGGTCCCACTGCCCGGGCGTGCTCGGCGTCGTTTCCGAATGCGCATCGCTGCGCGTCTCAAGGCGCACGTAGCGGCAGAACCGTTCCAGCAGGTCGTTGGCGTCGATTTTCATGCCGCCCATCAAACACCCCCGCCCGCCCGCCGCGACCGGAAACCCACAGCACAGAATTCTGTCCCGATCGGGACAGAATTCCGTGCTGTCGCGACCTCACCCCGCTGGCCCCATCACCCCAGAAGACGCAAGGTCTTGTCCCGATCGCATCATCGATTTGTGTCCTCGAGGCGCGTCTCCCCCTGCAATGCCGCGACCGCAAGACACAGACTCCTGTCCTGATCGCATCACGTTTCTGCGTCTTGTGCTCTCCGCCCCAGAATACCGGCGTTGGTCCCCGAATCGCCGGCCTTAAGCCCGCCGGACCTCCGTTGGCTCCCGCAGCGCCGCGGCGGCGTTCGAAACGAACCGATGGGCGACTATCCTTCCCTCAAGGAGCCCATCGTGGATGTCTCGGTCATCACCTCCGGCAGTGCCACCAGCGGCAGCAGCGCCGCCCGCTCCAGCACCATCGCCCAGCTCCAAGCGCGGATCCAGTCCGTGCAGCAACAGATCGCCCAGCTCGAGGCCGACCGGACGCTCGACGCCGACACGCAGGAGCAACGCCTCACCACGCTTGAGGCGCAGCTGCGCCAGCTGCAGAGCCAGCTCGCGCGCGTACAGCAGGCGCAATCCAGCGCCAATACCTCGGGCGAAAGCACCACCGCCGCCCCGGCCGCCTCAAGCGATACCGTCGGCACGCGTTTCAGCGCCGTCGCCTGATTGTCACGATCGGCCTTCTTCCCTCGCGAACGGCACCTTGTGGTGGCTCGCCCTGCGCGCGAGGCACCGCGGATCCGCCGGCCTCGCGCCGTGGCGCCCGATCGGGTCCCGCGCTGCACCGCACCACACAAGGCTTGCCGAGGCCGGGCGGGGCCGTTCGCATGCCCGCCGACCTACCATGTCGCAACCCTCTCGCACCACCGAGTCGCTCTTCGAACGCGCCATCTTCGCCAGCCGCTGGCTGCAAGCGCCGCTCTACGCCGGGCTCATCGTCGCCCAGGGCATCTACGTCTGGCAGTTCTTCGTCGAACTCTGGCACCTGCTGCACCTCGCCATCGGACACCCGGCCGGAATCCAGGATCCCAGCACCCATATCATGCTCGGGGTGCTCGGCCTGATCGACGTCGTGATGATCGCCAACCTCCTGATCATGGTGATCGTCGGCGGCTACGAGACTTTTGTCTCCCGCCTCAACCTCGAGCACCACCCGGACCAGCCGGAATGGCTCAGCCATGTGAACGCAGGCGTGCTCAAGGTGAAGCTCGCCACGGCGCTGATCAGCATCTCCTCGATCCACTTGCTGAAGACATTTATCGAGGTGCGCTCGCCCGCCTTCACCGCCACCAACGACGGGGTGCTGTGGCAGGTGATCATCCACGTCGTGTTCGTCTTCTCTGCCATTCTCCTCGCCTGGACCGACAAGGTCATGATGGCCGGCGTCAAAGCCGTGCGCGAAGAGGGGCATTGAGCCGAGACGAGCCGATAGCCGCGTAGGCCGGGGAGCTTGCATGCGCTTTCCAGAGCGCGAGCAAGCTCGCTGGCCTACCGCGGACGACTTAGCCGCGGAAGAACTGGATCGCGTCCTCCACCGCCTCGACGAGGCACTCGATCTCCGCGTGCGTGTTGTAGAGGTGGAAACTCGCGCGAGCCGAGGTGCGGATGCCGAGCTTGTTGTGCAGCGGCATCGTGCAGTGGTTGCCGCCGCGGATCGCGATGCCGCGGCTGTTGAGGAACTGCGAGATGTCGTCGGTGTGCAGGCCATCGACCACGAAGCTGACCAGCCCCGTGCCGCCTTCGGCCGGACCAAGCAGGCGCACGCCCGCGAGCGACCCGAGTCCGCGACGGGCGAGCGCCACCAGTTCGGCATCGTGCCGATGGATGCGTTCGCGGCCCACGGCGTCGAGGTAGTCCATCGCCGCGTGCAGACCGATCGCCTCCGCGATCGGCGGGGTGCCCGCCTCGAAGCGCATCGGCGGCGGCTTGTAGGTACTGCCCTCATAGCGGACGATCTCGATCATCTCGCCGCCGCCGTGGAAGGGCGGCGTCGCCTCGAGCAACTCGTAGCGCCCGTACACGACACCGCTGCCGGTCGGCCCGAGCATCTTGTGGCCGGAGCACACGAGGAAATCGCAGCCGAGCGCCTGCACGTCGACCGGCAGGTGACCGGCGCTTTGGGCGGCGTCGACGATGGTCGTGATGCCCTTGGCGCGCGCACGGCGGCAAAGGTCGGCCACGGGGTTCACACAGCCGAAGACGTTCGAAACGTGGGTGAAGGAGAACACCTTCACGTCCGGCGTGAGCAACCGGTCGAGCGCATCGGAGTCGAGTTTGCCCTCCATGCCGGTGACGGGAATAAACGCCAGCCTGGCCTTCTTGCGCTCGGCGAGCATCTGCCACGGCACGAGGTTGCTGTGGTGCTCCATCTCGGTGAGCAGAATCGTGTCACCGGCGCCCACGTTCGCATCGCCCCAGGCGCGCGCGAGGAGGTTGAAGCCCTCGGTGGCGCCGCGCGTGAAGACGATCTCCTCCCGCCGCGTGGCGTTGAAGAACTGCGCTGCGCGGTCGCGTGCGGCCTCGTAGGCGGTCGTCGAACGGGCGCTGAGCTCATGCACGCCGCGGTGCACGTTGGCGTGGTCGCGCTCGTAGTAACGGCTGATCGCCTCGATCACCTGCAACGGCCGCTGCGCGGAGGCGCCGCTGTCGAGATAGACGAGCGGGTGCCCCTTCACCTGTTGGTTCAGGATCGGGAAATCGTCGCGGAGCGACGACCAGTCGCGCTTGGAGAGATCGGGCAGCGGGCGTGGAAGCGGTGTCATGGCCGGTGGTAGGCGAAGTGCGGCGGGCCGGGAAGATGGGCGCCGGCCGGTCCGGGCGCAAGCGCGCGGGCCGGGAACGGGAGCCCGTGCCATGCCAAGCCGGAACGGTCCGCCGGCGAGCGGCGACCCTACCGCAAGCGGTCTTCTCACGCCCCGGCTCCGACCCCACGCCTGCGGGAACCTTGCATCCGGACCGTCTACGCTCCGATCGCGCGTCCAATCGAGGATGCAACACCGGCCACAGGCCGCGCGAACCCGGTCCGCCGGCGAGCGGCGCCCCTACCGCAAGCGTGGAGCGCCATTCAAAGGGCGGGCCCAAGTTCGCGGCAGGGCTGGCACAGCGCCGTTTACTTCGCCTCGAGCGCCTGGGCGAGGTCGGCGAGGATGTCGTCGATGTCCTCGATGCCGATCGAGAGGCGGATGAAGTCGGCGGAGACGCCGGTCGTGACGAGC
Source organism: Verrucomicrobiota bacterium (assembly GCA_023446735.1). GTDB lineage: Bacteria > Verrucomicrobiota > Verrucomicrobiia > Opitutales > Opitutaceae > CAJCBL01. The sequence continues at coordinate 2,311 of JAEXPQ010000264.1, read as the reverse complement.
TCCTCGGGCGTGAGCTGCGAGTGCGTCGTGCTGGCCGGATGGATCGCGAGCGACTTCGCGTCGCCGATGTTGGCGAGGTGGCTGAGAAGCTTGAGGCGGCCGATGAACTTCAGGCCGGCCTCGTAGCCGCCCTTCACGCCGAAGCCGACCAGGCCGCCGAAGCCGCCGGAGAGGTACTTCTTCGCGAGCGTGTGGAACTGGCTCTTGGGCAGGCCGGGATAGTTCACCCAGGCCACGCGGTCGTGCGCCTCGAGGAACTGGGCGACCTTGAGCGCGTTGGCGCAGGTGCGCTCCATGCGCAGGTGCAGCGTCTCCAGACCCTGGAGCATCATGAACGAGTTGAACGGGCTGATGCACGCGCCGACGTCGCGCAGGAGCTGCAGGCGCATTTTCATGATGTAGGCGATGTTCGCGCCGCCGGCGGGCGCGAAGGCCTTGAAGGCGTCCCAGTGCACGATGCCGTGGTAGCTGGCGTCGGGCTGGCTGAGGCCGGGGAACTTGCCGTTGCCCCAGTTGAAGTTGCCGCCGTCGACGACCATGCCGCCCAGCGACGTGCCGTGGCCGCCGATGTATTTCGTCGTCGAATGCACGACGACGTTGCAGCCCCACTCGATCGGGCGGTTGAGGATCGGCGAGAGGCAGGTGTTGTCGACGATCACCGGCACGCCGGCCTCGCGCGCGATCGCGGCGACCTCGGCGAACGGGAAGATGTTGAGCCGCGGATTGCCGAGGCCCTCGCCGTAGAAGGCCTTGGTGTTCGGGCGGAGCGCCTTGCGGAAATTCTCCGGATCCTCGCCGTCGATGAAACTCACCTCGATGCCGAGCTTCGGGAGCGTGTAGTGGAAAAGGTTGTAGGTGCCGCCGTAGAGCTGCGCGACCGAGACGATGTGGTCGCCGGCGCCAGCGATGTTGAGGATCGCGTCGGTGATCGCCGCCTGCCCCGAGCTGTGCGCCAGCGCGCCGCTGCCGCCCTCGAGCGCGGCGAGACGCTTCTCGAAGACGTCGGTCGTCGGGTTCATGAGGCGCGTGTAGATGTTCCCGAGCTCCTTCAGCGCGAAGAGATTCGCGGCGTGCTCGGCGTCGCGGAAGACATAGCTCGTCGTCTGGTGGATCGGAACAGCGCGCGAGCCGGTGACGGGATCGGGAACTTGGCCGGCATGCAGCGCGAGCGTGCCGAGGCCGGGTTTGCGAGGAGTGCTCATGGTGTGGTTGGGTAGCGGAGTAATAGGATGGAAAGGAAACGGACCGACAGAAGGGAACGAAGGAAACGAAGAGTGATGGGCGCTGGTATGCTATCCGGGAAGGGCATTCTGTGGTCGGATTTCTGCCACTCTCGCCCGCCATTCGGCCAAGAATGCATCACGCCAACCTGAGAGCACTGCGTAGTAGTTGTCCGCGGAGATGGTGAGGTCGCGAAGCGATTCCGGATCGTGATGAAATGCGTCACCACTTCGGAAGCCGATCAATCGCACTTGGGCCCCGTCATCGATGCGCAGCACATAGCTCCCATCGTCGAACGCTTCATCACCGTCAGGCGCCCAAACCAAGTGATTTGAATAAACTCGATCCACGAACTCCGTCCGGGACATCCCAAAGAACCGAGTCTCTTCTTGGTCGGGTGCGTACACCGCATCGCGAAACGCGTCAGCAATCGCGCCGCCCTCATAACCTCGGAAGAACGGCGCGAGATGACCGCCTCGGTGTAAGGTGGTTCCTTCGACCGTTCCGAGAGAACAGGCCAGCAACGACGCGTCAGGTGCTAGGACCCCGTAACGTTCTCCGCCAATATGGAGCACGAAATACCCCAGCGCACGGGAGCCCAATTCCGGATAGGCTTCGGTGATACCAGATTCGATGGCGAAGTTTTCTGCGGAGCCGTGGATCATTGTGCGCGAGGCACGGGTATTGGTGCGCCTTCGTTCTCTTCGTTACCTTCTGTGGAATTCCGACGGTTCGCTCCGAGTACGGCACATGGCCGTGGGAGTGTAGGAGCCTGCTTGCAGGCGACTGGCGCGCGGCCGACCCGCAAACTCGGAATCGCCTGCAAGCAGGCTCCTACCTCGGAGGGCTGGCCCGCTCAGGGCAGTTTCGCCTCGAGGACCTTCTTGGTCTGGGCGGCACGGTAGTCGTCGAGCGCCTGGCGGATGCGTTCGTCGCCCTGCGCGAGGATCGCGACGGCGAAGAGCGCGGCGTTCACGGCGCCGGGCTTGCCGATCGCGAACGTCGCCACGGGAATGCCGCCGGGCATCTGCACCATCGAGAGCAGCGAATCTAGGCCCTTGAGCGACGCCGATTCCATCGGCACGCCGAG